>NZ_JBPPGD010000012.1:0-11552 GCF_051303165.1 Actinomyces sp. W5033
CCCTGCACGCTCAGCGGGCCGATGTCGCCGCCCAGGTCGAGGCCCTGGTGGAGGCCCACCCTCTTTATGAGGTCCTGATCTCCATGCCCGGGATCAGGGGTCCCGCCCGCCGCCGTCCTTGCTGGCCGAGACCCTGGGCAAGACCTCCAGGCACCGGCGCCTAACTGGCCTCCTACGCCGGCCTGGCACCGGTGACCAGAAGATCGGGCTCCTCCATCAGGGGCGAGCATGTCTCCCACGGCGGCAACAAGAGGCTCAAGCGCGCCATGTTCCTGTCCGCCGTCGCCTCCCTGCGCTCCGACCCCGTCTGCCGGGCGTACTACCAGCGCAAACGAGACCAGGGCAAGCGTCATAACCAGGCCGTTCTCGCCCTGGCCCACCGCCGCATCCTGACCCTGCACGCCATGATCCGAGATGGAGCCCTCTACGACCCACAACCAGCCACGAAACTACCCGCCGCCGCTTGACACACCACATAGGGGCACCCACGCCAGCCGTGTCCACACCCGCGTCGCCAACCTCATGACCTCATACAGCCATCGGTCACATTCGAGAGCGTCTGAGCGCGGTAACCAAATGTGTGGCCGACGCCTGTACTAGCGACACACTGGGGCCTTAAATTCACAACCCATGAATGGCGCCCTTAGTCACAACGACCTGGCATACTCTTCAGCCAGCCGACGATCAATTTTATTTCGGATCTCCATGAAGGGCTTCTTATTTCCTAACACTCGACGCAACTCCAATTTCGATACACGATCTCGCGTCTCCGTGCGTATGTCGATACCCTCGAGGATATCTGCCCCTTTAAACTCGTATTCAAACAACTGTCCTTCTTCGGTTAGGAACACTATTCTGTGCCCCCACGTACCGCCCCAGTAATAGAGGTGATCCTTTGAGGTTGGGAATTCCCCTTTCATTAGCCTTAGCGGCGAGGGGTTAGTCTCTTCTACTGTCGGATAGTCATAGCGCTCGATCTCATACCCCCGGTGAGTGACCCCTGTAGCGGAGTCACTGTATTGAGATACTCTTGCACCGAACGATGCAAACTGACTGGCGGATCTTCTCAGGTAGGCGACAAATTCATCAACCACCTGCTTGGGATCTGCGGCATCTTGACCCAAAACTACCTCCTAGACCATAAAATCTAATTGGACCTACAATGGCAGCGTCGCAATCAGAATGCTGCACACACAACAATGGGCGAACGAGGAAGCAACTGAATGAACTTTCACTCTTCCGCAAACACTATGCGGTTTCAATCAGCGCATCGAGGCCGTCGGATGCGGGACTGCACGAACGAACATCGGAATGACAAATGAGGGTCAACCAAATACCGAGACCTCATCTCAAAATAAGGCAACTTCCTTGATCAAATATAGGAAGAGTCACACCGACTCTCCGCATTCCGGACATTCATCCGCATATTGATCGTAAAATATTGCGCCGCAATGCGCACATTTGCGTTCGCCTTCCATGACTCCCCCATAACATTATCGGAACGCAGAGGCGACAACCATGATGCCGATCGCATGCTTCGGTCAAGCGCTACGATACTGCGGCCACGTCATGTTGTCTAGATCTAGAAGAAATCCATCATCGACGCCCGCCAAGGCACTTCGGTGATTCCCGCGGCCAGCACCAGCCCACGCTCACCGCGGCGTCGCTCGCCACCAGCCTTCACGCCCGCTGGCGCGCCTGGAGCCCGTCCACCTGCCCCGTCCTACCCCCGCGAGAGCGCCTCGACACACTCCTGGTCACCGAGGACCGCACAACCCTCAGCCCGGTCAGCCTCTCCATGCCGCGCAGCGACCACCGGGGTCGGCTGGCCAGCCACACCATCCCGGCCCGCACCGGCGAGCTGCGCGTCAGCGGCCACCCGACGTCCGTCACCGCCGTCTTCTCCCAGCTCATGTCGCTGGCGCGCTTCACCAACGTCGGCTCCCACACCGCCTACGGCATGGGCGTCATCGACGCCATCGCCAACCCCACCTGACGGCCGGCCGACCTACCCGGCTCAGCCCTCGTACACCTCGGGCTTGAGCAGCCCGATGAAGGGCAGGCTGCGGTACCGCTCGGCATAGTCCAGGCCGTAGCCGACGACGAACTCGTTGGGGATGTCGAAGCCGACGTAGGCCACGTCCACCTCGACCTTGAGGGCCTCGGGCTTGCGCAGCAGCGTCGCGATCTCCACGCTCGCCGCACCGCGGCCGGACAGGTTGCCCACGAGCCAGGACAGGGTCAGCCCCGAGTCGATGATGTCCTCAACGATGAGGACGTGGCGCCCAGTGAGGTCCGCGTCCAGGTCCTTGAGGATGCGCACCACCCCCGAGGACTTGGTGCCCGAGCCGTAGGAGGACACGGCCATCCAGTCCATCTGCACGGCTGAGCGCAGGCGCCTGGACAGGTCCGCCATGACGTACACGGCCCCCTTGAGCACACCGACGAGCAGGAGGTCCTGCCCCTCGTGGTCCGCGTCGATCTGCGCGGCCATCTCATCGAGACGCTGGGCGATCTCCGCCTCGGTGATGAGGACCTGGGCGAGGTCGTCCTGAATGTCACGCGCATCCATCCTGGTGTGCCTCCGTCAACAGTCGGGTGCCGGGTCGGGTTGGCGGGTCAGCCCCCGCACGGCACGAGTCTGTCACGCCCTCGCGGGCGCTGCCTCCCGACGCCGGTGCCCGCCCTCTGTCCGCCCCTGGCAGCTCACCCCTGGCAGCCGCAGTCCGCCATCGGGGCGATGAGGTCCTCGTCCAGGGCCACCCGCGCCGCCAACAGCCCGCCCTCGTTGAAGCCGTCCACGATCACCCCGTAGGCCAGCAGCCTCCCGTCGGCCGTGACGACGGTGCCCGTGAGCGAGACCGACTGGTCGAGCGAGCCCGTCTTGGCGCGCACCCGCCCGGCTGCCGTCGCCTCCCAGAAGCGGTCCTTCAGCGTCCCGTCGAGCCCCGCCACCGGCAGCGCCGTGATGAGGGTGCGCCCGGTGGTGCCGCCCTCGTCCCCCGCCGCCCGGGCGATGATCTGGGCCAGCAGCCGCGCCGGCACCTTGTTGCCGCGCGCCAGCCCGGAGGCGTCGCGCAGCGTGAGCCCGCTCGTGTCGAAGCCGTCGGCCTCGAGCTGGGCGCGCACGGCCTGCGCCGCGCCGTCGAAGGACGCCGGGTAGCCGGTCGCCGCCGCCAGCACGTGTCCCTCGACCTCCGTCATCGTGTTGTCCGAGGCCTTGAGGGACACCGCCAGGACCTCGGACAGGGGCGCCGACTCGACGGCGGCGAGCTCGCTCGCACCCTCGGGCGCCGCAGCGCGCGTGACCGTGCCGCTGACCTCGATGCCCGCGGCCGCGAGCGCCGCCGCGAAGGCCTCAGCCGCCTCCATCGCAGGGTCGGCGGGGTAGTCCATGGTCGAGTGGTGGGCGGTGACGTCCACCATGATGGGCTGGATGGGCGCCACCCAGGCCTCGTTGCCCTCCTCCCAGTCGGGGCTCCAGGAGGGCCCCTCGAACAACGTGTCGTCCAGGGCCACGCTCACGCTCGTGACCCCCTGGGAGCTGAGCCGCTCGGCCGCCTTCCGGGCCAGGTCACCCAGCCCGGCGTGGCCGACGACGGCGCCCGGGTCCCCGGCGTCGGTCGCCAGGAGCACGTCCCCGCCCCCCACGAGGGTGAGCGTCGTGCCGGACAGGACCGCGGAGGTGGTCAGGCGGTGCCCAGCCCCCAGCGCGCTCAGGGCCGCCCAGGCGGTGAGGACCTTGTTGGAGGAGGCGGGAGTCAGCGCTGTGCCACCCTGGAGGTCCACCAGCACCTGGCCGGTGGCGACGTCGATGACCGACACGCCGGTGACGCCCGCGCCAACCCTCTCGTCCGTGGCGAGGGCCTGCGCGTAGCCGGTGAGCACGGCGGCGCTGGGGACGGGGGCGTCCGCGGGCAGGGCCGGGGCGGGCTCGGCGACGGCCTGCGCGCTCGTCGTCGGGAAGGCCTGGAGCTCGTAGGCGGGGTCCGCCAGCGTCACAGCGCCCGGGACGAGGTCGAGGGCGTCAGCGAGCCCGTAGTAGCCGCCTGCGACCAGCAGGGACGCAGCGGTCAGGGCTGCTGTGGTGGCCTTGCGCACAGATCCTCCGATGGTGCTGATGACGTCAGGTGCTCGTGCCGGGGCGCGGGATGCCTCCCGCAGCGCCGTCGTGGGTCACACTAGTGACATTGTCACCGCCCCTCTGGGAGCATCGGCCGTGAACCGCGCCAGCGGGCGGGGCCAGCGGACCCGGCGGGCCGCCACCGACCACACGCAAAGGAGGACGCCGTGGAGTTCGACGTCACGATCGAGATCCCCAAGGGCAACCGCAACAAGTACGAGGTGGACCACGACTCCGGCCGTATCAGGCTGGACCGCATGCTCTTCACCTCCACGCGCTACCCCGACGACTACGGCTTCATCGACAACACGCTCGGCGAGGACGGTGACCCCCTCGACGCCCTGGTGCTGCTGGAGGAGCCGACCTTCCCTGGCTGCCTCATCCGCTGCCGCGCCCTGGGCATGTTCCGCATGCGCGACGAGAAGGGCGGCGACGACAAGGTCCTGTGCGTGCCCTCAGGCGACCAGCGCGCCTCCTGGCGCACGGACATCGAGGACGTCAGCGAGTTCCACCGCCTGGAGATCCAGCACTTCTTCGAGGTCTACAAGGACCTGGAGCCCGGTAAGAGCGTCGAGGGCGCCCACTGGGTGGGCCGCGAGGAGGCCGAGGAGGAGATCCGCCGCTCCTACGAGCGCGAGGCCGAGCGCGTCGCCCGCGAGGGCCACTGAGTCCCGGCAGCACGACGTCCCGGCAGCACGACTGTGAGGGGGCCCGGTCACCACGGTTGGTGACCGGGCCCCCTCGCCTCGGGCAGGAGCAGCGGCGCCTTAGGGGCGCACGGCGTAGGGCATGGCGCCGGAGTAGGACATCGAGGTCACCCGCACGGTGTAACCGAAGGTCGGTGCCTCGATGATCGTGCCGCCCCCGAGGTACAGGGCCACGTGGTAGATGCCGGACTGGCTGCCGTTGGAGGACCAGAAGACGAGGTCCCCGGGCTGCGCCTGGGACAGCGGGACCTTGTCACCCTGCCCGTACTGCACGCGCGAGGAGTGGGTGAGGTACACCCCGGCGGCGCGGTAGGACAGCATCGTCAGGCCCGAGCAGTCGACACCGTAGTAGGACTCACCGCCCCACTCGTAGGGCACACCAAGGTACGTGTAGGCGGCGGCGATAGCGGCGTCAGCACCGTATCCCGAGCTGGCGGGCGCCTCAGGCTCAGGCTCCGGGTCCGGAGCGGGCGCGGGGGCCGGCGCGGGTGCGGGGGCCGGGGCGGGTGCGGGGGCCGGGGCGGGTGCGGGGGCCTCAGCCTGGGGCGCGGCCTCAGCGGGCTGCTGCACGGCTGCCGCCACCGCCTGACGGGCCGCCTCCTCCTCACGCGCCTTGCGGTCGGCCTCAAGCTGGTCCTGGTACTGGGTCTCGAGCTCGACGGTGGTGTTGCGCTGCGCAGCGAGCTGGGCGATGAGCGTGCCGCGCTGGTTCTGGGCGTAGACGACGGCGTTGGCAGCCGTGACCGCTGCCCTGTCGGCCGCGGCCTTGGCCTGCTGCGCGGCGTCGGAGGCGGTCTGCTTCGCGGCCCGCTTGTCGTTGGCGAGGGCCTGGAGGGTGTCGGCGACCGCTTCGAGGGCCTCGACCCCCTGGAGCTGGGCGTCGGACTGCTCGCCGATGCGGGTCAGGGCAACTCCGGCGTCGGCGAGGTCCGCGAGGGAGGAGCTGGTGAGGTACGGGGTGAGGACGTCGAGGGCGTTGCCGCCGTCCTGGTAGGTCTGGACCACGGCGGCGCCGAGCTCGGAGCGGGCCCGCTCGGTGGCCTCGACGGCGGCGTCGGCGTCGGCCTGGGCAGCCGCCGCCTCGGAGGTGGCCGTGTCGAGCTCATCGAGGGCAACGAGGTAGTCCTCGTTGGCGACCTGGGCCGCCAGGGCGGCGGCGTCGGAGTCGACCCTCAGCTGGGCGAGCTGGGCCTCGAGTGAGGCGATGGACTCGGAGGTGGAGGTCTCGGCGGCGCGCGAGGAGTCGATGTCGTCCTGGGTGACGGGGTCCGCCGTGGCAACCGGCACGAGGAGGGATGCGGTCAGGGCGAGGGCGGCGCTGGCAAGGGCACCCCTGGTCGCGGTCCTCGTCAGCCGGGCCGTGGGCGCGCTCGTGCGAGCGTCGCCGCGCGCACCTGTCCGGTCGCGGTGGTGCCGCGTGCTCGTCGTCCGGGTCACTGCTTCCTCCGTCTGCTGCGTCCTCCTCGACGGCCGCCGCCATGACGTCGGCGGACGGCTCGGGCCGGGCGAGGAGGAGTCCTGGCTGTGGGCACACTAGTCAGGTCCTGTCACACGAGGGAACAGTTTTCCCAACATTCACAGCCGTCACAGGTTTCCCTAGAGCCTCCGACGGCCGGAGTCCCGCAGCAACACGCTGATTGACATCAGATGTGATACGCCTCACGACACCGTTGTCATTCCTCCCGCAGAGGCCGGCAAGGCCCACGACGTCGGACAGTGGACGCCTCCGCCCGGCACCCACCACCGCCGATAGGGTGGGCCTCAGCGCCGCGGACGGCGCAGACGCACCCGAGATGAGGCCCCCGCATGACTGACGTCCCCACCGCGGCCAATCCCGACGGCTGGCACTTCGAGACCAAGCAGGTCCAGGCCGGCCACACCCCCGACGGCGACACCGGCTCACGCGCCATCCCCATCTACCAGAGCTCGTCCTTCGTCTTCCCCAGCACCCAGGAGGCCGCCGACCGCTTCGCCCTGGCGTCCCTCGGCCCCATCTACACACGCCTGGACAACCCGACCAACCAGGTCGTCGCGCGCCGCATCGCCGCGCTCGAAGGAGGCATTGGCGCTCACCTGGTCTCCTCCGGCCTCGCCGCAGAGACCCTCACCTTCCTCACCCTGGGCGGCGTCGGGAGCAACATCGTCGCCTCCTCCTCCCTGTACGGCGGCACCACCAACCTCATGACCCACAGCCTGGCGAAGATGGGCATCGAGACCCGCTTCGTCGAGCACCCGGGCGACCCTGGCGCCTGGGCCGCGCTGGCCGACGAGCGCACAACCTGCTTCTTCGGCGAGTCCATCCCCAACCCCAAGGGTGACATCCTCGACATCGAGCCCATCGCCGATGCCGCCCACGCACTGGGCATCCCCCTCGTCGTTGACAACACCGTCGCCTCCCCCTACCTCATCCGGCCCTTCGAGTGGGGCGCGGACATCGTCGTGCACTCGGCGACCAAGTTCCTCGGAGGCCACGGCTCCAGCGTCATGGGCTGTATCGTGGACTCAGGCGCCTTCGACTACGCCTCCCAGCCCGGGCGATTCCCCGGTTTCAACGAGCCCGACCCCTCCTACAACGGCCTCGTCTACGCCCGGGACCTCGGCGTGGGCAGCCCCCTGGGGAACATGGCCTTCATCCTCAAGGCCCACACCGAGGGCCAGCGTGACCTCGGCTTCGCCGCCAGCCCCCTCAACGCCTTCCTCATCGCCCAGGGCGTGGAGACCCTGTCCCTGCGCATGGAGCGCCACGTGGACAACGCCCTCGCCGTCGCCCGCTGGCTCGAGGGCCGGCCGGAGGTGGCCGAGGTGCGCTACTCCGGCCTGGAGTCTAGCCCCTACCACGAGCTGGCCCGCAAGTACTGCCCGCGTGGGGCCGGCAGCGTCCTCGCCTTCGACCTGGCGGGCGGGCGCGAGGCCGGCGCCGCCTTCATCGACGCGCTGAGCCTGTTCTCCCACCTGGCCAACATCGGTGACGTGCGCTCCCTGTGCGTCCACCCGGCGACGACGACCCACTCCCAGCTCGACGACGCCGGCCTGGCCAAGGCAGGCATCCACGCAGGCACGGTGCGGCTGAGCATCGGCATCGAGCACATCGACGACATCATCGCCGACCTCGAGCGTGGGCTGGCCGCCGTCGCCGCCCTCGGCTGAGCCCTGCCACGGGCTCGGCCGGGCCCTGCCAGCGGGCCGGCCACGGACGGGTTAGCCGCCGCCCACCCGACCCGACACAATGGGCCCATGAGCGCGCCACAGCCCCTGACCCCCGGAGTCGGCACCGCCTCGGCCAAGCTCGTCGAGCGCCAGGCCGGCTCCCCCACGGGCGCCTGGCGCCCCGGTGACGAGCCGGGCAACCGCCGCTTCCTCGAGATCGGTGACCTCACGCTCGAGTCCGGGGAGGTCCTTCCCTCCACCGTGCTCGCCTTCGAGACCTGGGGTGAGCTCGCCCCCGCCGCCGACAACGCCGTGCTCATCCTGCACGCGCTCACCGGCGACTCCCACGTCACCGGCCCGGCCGGCCCCGGGCACCCGACGCCGGGCTGGTGGGACACGCTCATCGGGCCGGGCAGGGCCGTGGACACCGAGCGCTACTTCGTCGTCGCCGCCAACATCCTCGGCGGCTGCCAGGGCTCCACCGGCCCCTCCTCCACCGCGCCCGACGGACGCCCCTGGGGCTCGCGCTTCCCCTGGCTCACCACCCGCGACCAGGTGGAGGCCGAGACCCTGCTCGCCGACGCCCTGGGCATCAGGACCTTCCACCTCGTCATCGGGGCCTCCCTGGGCGGGCACCGCGCTGTCGAGTGGGGGGCGAGCCACCCCGAGCGGGTGCGCAACCTGGCACTCGTCGCCACCGGGGCCTCGACGACGGCGGACCAGCTCGCGTGGTGCCACCTGCAGGAGCTCGCCATCGTCGGCGACCCCTTCTTCCTCGACGGCGACTACTACTCCCACTCGGTGGGCCCGGTGCGCGGGCTGGGCCTGGCCCGCGCCATCGCCCACACCACCTACCGCTCGGCGGCGGAGCTCGACGCGCGATTCGGCCGCCGGCACCAGGGCGAGGAGGACCCGGCGGTGGGTGGGCGCTACCAGATCGAGTCCTACCTCGACCACCACTCCGGCAAGCTCATCTCCCGCTTCGACGCCAACACCTACCTCATCGTCACCCACTCGATGATGGTCCACGACGTCGGCACCGGCCGGGGCGGCACCGAGGCGGGGCTCGGCCGGGTCACGGCGCGCACGCTCGTGGTCGATGTGGACTCCGACCGCCTGTTCCTGCCAGAGCAGGCCGAGCAGCTGGCCAAGGGCATCCCCAACGCCCGGCGGGCGACGATCCGGTCCCTGCACGGCCATGACGGCTTCCTCATCGAGGCGGAGCAGATGGACCGGATCCTGCGCGACTTCCTGGAGGAGGACGAGGCATGAGCGAGACGCCCGAGCAGGAGCAGGAGCCCGAGCAGGCGCCGCAGCAGGAGCCGCAGGCGCCCGAGCGCCCCCACACACCGGTCGGCTCCTGGGGCGAGGACCTGCTCGGCCCCGGCTTCCAGGCGCGCACGCTGGAGCTCGCCCCGGACGCGGAGGAGGACGGCGCCGTCGCCACCCTCGTGCGCTACCTGCCCGCCGAGGACCCCCAGGCCCTGGAGGGGACACCCTCAGAGCCCTCCTTCGTGTGGCTCTACCTGCACGGCTGGAACGACTACTTCTTCAACCCGGAGCTCGCGCGCCGGGTGGCGCGGCTGGGCGGCGCCTTCTACGCCCTCGACCTGCGCCGCTACGGCCGCTCCCTGCGACCGGAGCAGATGCTCGGCTGGGTGGAGGACCTGGCGGTCTACGACGAGGAGATCGGGCTGGCGCTCACCCTCGCGTGGGCCGGCCACGGCCAGTCACGCCCCACCGTCCTGTGCGGGCACTCCACCGGCGGGCTCACCGCCTCCCTGTGGGCGCACCATCACCCGGGTGTGCTGGCCGGGCTCGTCCTCAACTCCGCCTGGCTCGAGATCCAGGGCGCGGAACCGGTGCGGGTGCTGGGCGAGCCCATCGTGCGCGCCTTCGCGCGCCTGAGCGGGCGCGACCCCGTGGCCCTGCCCACCTACGACCCCTCCGACCTGTTCACGGTGACGGACGGCTGGACCGAGGCCGACGGCGAGCTGCCGGACCCCTCGTGGGCGGACGACCCCTACGTCACCGGCTGGCACGTGGACCCCCGCTGGAAGCACGTGCCGACCCCTCCGATCCGCCCTGGCTGGTTGGCGGCCATCCTCGACGCTCAGGCGGCGGTCTCCTCGGGCCTGCACGTGACCTGCCCGGTGCTGTCCATCGGCTCCGCGCGCAGCCACCTCGGCGTCGTGCGCACGCAGGACTCGCGCTCCACGGACACGGTGGTGGACGCGGACGGCACCGCCCGCCGCGCCATCGGCCTGGGGCCGCTGGTGACGGTGGCCCGGGTCGAGGGGGCCGTGCACGACGTGTTCCTGTCAGCGCCACCCGTGCGGGAGCAGGCCTACGCCGTCCTCGAGCAGTGGCTCAGGGGCTACGTGCTCAGCTGAGCAGCTCGGCGAGCGTCGCGCCGCGCTCCCCCACGCGCCACACCCGCCAGCCGTCCACGTCCTGGGTGTGCTGGGCGGCTGCCGCCGCGCGCGAGGGATCGGTGAAGGTGCGCCCGTCGGCCAGGGTGATGACGCCGTCACGGCTCAGGACGGCCCTGTGGTCGATACCGCGGCGGGGGCTGCGCCACAGCAGGGTGGTGGGCGTGCGCAGGCTCCGGGCGAGGGCTGCGAGGGTGGCAGGGGCCTCGGCCGTGCTGACCGTGGGCTGGGCGCCGAGCGCCGGCGCCAGCGAGCGGTGCGTCCCCGTCACAGGCGGCGGCTCGACAGCCGCCGCCGGCCGCGTGCCCGAGGCCGTGACCGCCTGGGGCCTGCCGCTGTGGCCCGGCTGGGTGGCCTGGATGGTGTTGACCACCTGGGTGACCTGGGCAGTCTGGGCGGTGTCGACCACCTGGGCGGCGCGGCTGCGCCTGGGGGTGGAGGGAGCCGCCGCTGCGGCCGCGAGAGGGTCCGCCTCGACCCGGTCCACGGACACGAGGACGCGGCCGTCCCCAGCCCCCTCGACCACGCGCGCGTCCACGACGTGCACCTCCACGGCCTCGCCCAGGAAGGTGGCCAGCACGCGCGCCTGCCCCACCAGCTCGGTGGTGAGGACCACGAGCCGGGGCCCGGGCTCCGCGTGGATCGGCATGGCCTCGCGGAACTCGTCCCAGTCCTCGTGGAAGGCCGTCGCGCCCCCGGGGTAGACGACGGCGAGGGAGCTGCGGCTCATGGCGGCGGTCCTGGCGTGACGGCTGAGCGCCGCCACGAGCGCACCGGCATCGACAGTGGTGAGGACCTCGATGGTGACCACCTGCCCGGCGGCGTCCAGGGCGGTGAGTGACTGGCCTGCCTCAACGCTCATCCACGCCACCGGCATGAGGGGACGGTGCAGGACCTGGCCCAGCTGGGCGCGCACGGCTGCGAGCACCTGGAGACGGGTCTCGGCTCCTGCGGGGTGTCCCGGGCCCACCGTGCCCAGCCGACCGTCCTTGAGCTCGAACAGCGCCATCTCCACCTCATCCTTCCGCATGCGGTCCCGCCGCTCGGCGGAGCCCAGGGAGGCATATTCTCATGCGTCCCTGACAGGAACCTGTGCCCCGGCGCTTGGGGGGGAATAGGAAGAAAGGGAGGAGGCGCTGGGGG
>NZ_JBPPGD010000012.1:11562-58060 GCF_051303165.1 Actinomyces sp. W5033
CGGAGGAGGATCGTTTCCCCCGCTGCGTAACAAGGGAGGGGACTTGGGTCCCGGCTCTGGGCACGCGGCGCACGGCCTCAGGCGGCGCCGCCGGCCTGCGGGAAGGCGACGGCCGCGCGCCCCGCCTCAAGCCGCGCCACAGGGACGCGGAAGGGGGAGCAGGAGACGTAGGTCAGGCCCACCCGGTGGAAGAAGTCGATGGACTCAGGGTCGCCTCCGTGCTCGCCGCACACGCCGAGCTTGAGGGACGGCTTGGTGGCGCGGCCGCGCTCAACACCCACCTCCACCAGGCGGCCCACGCCGCGCTCGTCGATCGTCTCGAAGGGAGAGACGCCGAAGACGCCCTCGTCGAGGTAGGCCTTGAAGAAGGTGCCCTCGACGTCGTCGCGTGAGAAGCCCCACGTCGTCTGGGTGAGGTCGTTGGTGCCGAAGGAGAAGAAGTCAGCCTCCTCAGCGATGGTGTCCGCGGAGACGGCGGCACGCGGCAGCTCGATCATGCACCCGATAGGGAAGTCGAGCGGGTAGCCCGACTCCTCGCTCACCTCGCGCAGCACCGCCTCGGCCCGCTCGCGGGCGATCTGCAGCTCACGCACGGAGCCGACCAGCGGGATCATGATCTCCGGGTGCGGGTCGCCACCGGCCTTGAGGCGCTCGACGGCGGCCTCGGCGATGGCCCTCACCTGCAGCTCGATGAGGCCCGGCATGCTCAGCAGCAGGCGCACGCCACGCAGGCCGAGCATGGGGTTGGCCTCGTGGTTGCGGCGCACAACGGCCAGCAGCTTCTCCTCCTCAGGGTCGGCGCCGCCGGTGGCGCGGTCCACCGCGACCTTGACGCTCAGCTCGGTGAGGTCCGGCAGGAACTCGTGCAGCGGCGGGTCGATAAGGCGCACCGTCATGGGCTTGCCGTTCATCGTCTCGAACATCTGGACAAAGTCGCCCTTCTGCAGCGGCAGCAGGGCCTCGAGGGCGGCCGCGCGCTCCTCGTCGGAGTCGGCGAGGATGAGGTTCTGGACAAACTGCTTGCGCTCACCGAGGAACATGTGCTCGGTGCGGCACAGGCCCACGCCCTCGGCCCCGCGGTGGATGGCGTGGCGGGCGTCGTCGGGGGTGTCGGCGTTGGCACGCACCTCGAGGCGGCGGACCTTGTCGGCGTGGCGCATGAGGCGGTCCACGCTGGTGACAAGCTCGCGGGTGTCAACGTCCCCAGCGGTGTCCAGGGCCTCGGTCAGGCCCCGGCGCAGGTAGGTCATGACCGGCGAGTCGGTGACCGGGACGTCGCCGAGGAAGACCTCCCCGGTCTGGCCGTCGATGGCGATGACGTCGGAGGAGGTCAGGGTCAGGTCCTCACGACCGCGCACGCGCAGGGTGCCGGCCTCGGCATCGACCTCGAGCTCGTCGGCGCCGACGACGCAGGTCTTGCCCATGCCGCGGGCGACGACGGCGGCGTGGGAGGTCTTGCCGCCACGGGCGGTGAGGACGCCGACGGCGGCGACCATGCCGGGAAGGTCGTCGGGGTTGGTCTCGCGGCGCACGAGGACGACTGACTCGCCGGCCTCGGAGCGCGCGATGGCCTCGGCGTTGTTGAAGGCGATGTAGCCGACGGCGGCGCCGGGCGAGGCGGGCATGGCCCGGGTGAGCAGGTCACGCGAGCCGGCGTCGTGGCCGGCGGCGAACTGCGGGAACATCAGCTGGGTGAGCTGGTCGCCGGTGACGCGGGTCAGGGCCTCGTCCAGGGTGATGAGCTTCTCGTCGACGAGCTGGGTGGCCACCCGGAAGGCGGCGGCGGCCGTGCGCTTGCCGACGCGGGTCTGCAGAAGCCACAGCTTGCCGCGCTCGATGGTGAACTCGATGTCGCACAGGTCGCGGTAGTGGGTCTCGAGCTTGCGCATGGCCGCGCGCAGGTCGTCATAGCTCTTCTTGTCCAGGCGCTCGAGGTCCGCCAGGGACAGGGTGTTGCGGATGCCCGCGACGACGTCCTCGCCCTGGGCGTTGACGAGGTAGTCGCCGTAGACGCCGCTGCGGCCGGTGGAGGGGTCGCGGGTGAAGCACACACCGGTGCCGGAGGTCTCACCCATGTTGCCGAAGACCATGGTGCACACGTTGACGGCGGTGCCCAGGTCGTGGGGGATCTTCTCGCGACGGCGGTAGATGTGGGCGCGCTCGGTGTTCCAGGAGCGGAAGACGGCCTCGATGGCCATGTCGAGCTGGGTGCGCGGGTCCTGGGGGAAGTCGATGCCGGCGTGCTCGGCGACGATGCCCTTGTACTGCTCGACGAGCCCGGTGAGGGCCTCGACGTCGAGCTCGTAGTCGAGGACGACGCCGCGCTCGGCCTTCTTGGCGTCCAGGGCCCGCGAGAAGTGGTCTCCGTCGATGTCCAGGACGGTCTTGCCGAACATCTGGATGAGGCGGCGGTAGGAGTCCCAGGCGAAACGCGGGTCGCCGGCGGCCTCGGCCAGGCCGACGACGGAGGCGTCGTTGAGACCGATGTTGAGGACGGTCTCCATCATGCCGGGCATGGAGAACTTGGCGCCGGAGCGCACGGAGACGAGGAGGGGGTCGTGGGAGGAGCCGAGCTCGCGGCCGAGCTCCTCCTCGACCTGGCGCAGGGCGGTCGTGACCTCGACGGCGAGCTCGTCGGGTGCCTGGCCGTCCTTGAGGTAGGCGCGGCAGGCGTCCGTCGTGATGGTGAAGCCAGGGGGCACAGGAAGACCGAGGCGAGTCATCTCGGCGAGGTTGGCACCCTTGCCCCCCAGAAGGTCCTTCTGGTCCTTGTCGCCTTCACTGAAGCGGTACACGTACGTGGGCATCATCGTCTCTCTCGGATCTCGTTGCGTGGTGACGACGCGACATCGCGTCATGCCACGGTCACTGTAATGTGACTGAGGTCCTAGACCAAATGCGCAGCGCCGGAACGGCTACCGCGGCCCCGGATCCGACCAACGGCCCGGTCGACGCGCCGCACCGCCGCTCTCGCGCATCTCCCGCACGTCCCAGCGTTGACGGGCGGCGAGCAGCGCCTGGCGGGCCTGCGCGGCGGCCCGGCGGGCGTGGGCCAGGCGCCTCCAGGCGGCCTCCTCCTCCGCGGAGGCGATCTCGGCCTCCACGCGGGCCTCCTCGACCGTGGGCTCGGTGTCCACCAGGTGGGCCGGGGCCGCCGCGAAGAGCTCGCCCACGTCCAGGTCCGGGTTCTCCTCCTGGGTCTGGACGAGTTCGGCGACCTCCTCCTGGGAGGCGACGGCCGGCATGGAGCCGGGCAGCGGGCGGCGGGCGGTCTCGCGCAGCTTGAAGATCGCCACGAAAGCGGCGGCGGAGGTCCCCATGAGCCAGAAGGCGGGGGCGAGCCCGCTCCCGGTGACGGTGACCAGCGCCTCCATAATGAAGGCCGCGGTGCCGCCGAACAGCGCCACGGTGATATTGTAGGAGATGCCCATGCCGCCGTAGCGCGACGACGTCGGGAACAGCGCGGGCAGGGAGGCGGCGAGGTTGCCCACGTAGGCGGCCACCGGGTAGGCGAGCAGGGCCAGCCCCAGCAGCGTCGACCACACGGCGCCGTGCTCCATGAGCCTGAAGGCGGGCACGGACAGGACCACGGTGCTCGCCGCCGCGGAGAACAGGACGGGCCTGCGCCCCACGTGGTCCGAGACCCAGCCGATCGCCGGCACGAGGAAGGCGACCAGGACGAGGATCGGCAGAGTGAGCAGCGGGCCGTGCTCGGCGTCGTAGCCGAGCGTCGTGGTCAGGTAGGTGGGCATGTAGGAGGTCAGGGCGTAACCGACCGTATTGGCGCCGGCGACCAGCACAATGGCGGTGAGGAGCTCGCGCCAGTAGGTGCGCACTATATCCCCGACCCCCAGCGGCCCCTCGGGCTGCATAATGTCGGTCTCGACGGCGGCCAGGTCGGCGGGCTCCTCGTCGTCGACCTCGGCCCGGGCGCCGCGGAAGGCCGGGGTGTCCTCGATGCGGGTGCGCAGGTACAGGGCAATGCCGCCCATGGGCAGGGCCACGAGGAAGGGGATGCGCCAGCCCCACGTGGACATGAGATCCGGAGGCAGGGCGATCATGAGGACGGTGACCAGACCGGCCCCCAGGGCGTTGCCCATGTAGGAGCCCCAGTCGAGCAGGGCGGCGTAGAAGCCGCGTCTCTTGTCCGGGGCGTACTCGGTGATGAAGGTGGTCGCCCCGGCGTACTCCCCGCCGGTGGAGAAGCCCTGGACGAGTTTGAGGCAGATGAGCAGGACGGGGGCCCACACGCCGAGCACGGCGGCCGGGGGCAGGACGCCGATGCCGAAGGTCGCCACCGCCATCATCATGAGGGTGAAGGCGAGGACCTCCTTGCGGCCCAGGCGGTCCCCGAGCTGGCCCAGGACGATGCCGCCCAGGGGCCTGGCCACGAAGGTGACGGCGAAGACGGCCAGGGAGAAGAGGTTCTGGGCGGTGCCCGAGGCATCGGGCAGGAAGGCCCGGCCGACGAGGACGGCGACGTAGGCGTAGACGCCCACGTCGTACCACTCCATAATGTTGCCGACGACGGAGCCCAGGATGGCCCGGCGCAGGGCCGCCTCCTCGACGACGACGTCGTCGTAGCGCAGACGCCGACGCCGGCGCAGGTAGGCCAGCCGCCTCTGCTCGCGCCGGGCGCGCTCGACCCGGCGTTCGGCGCGGATGACGCGCTCGCTCGGCCGCGGGGTTCTGGTATTGCCTGGTGACTGGTTTCGGTTCCATTCACGTCCGCTCGTCGCGCACCCGGGCGGGGTGCTCGTCCCTCAGCGCCATCGGACCGGTTCGCCCCTCGGCGAAGGTCACGATTCGGCATCGAACACTCCCACCTTTGCCCGAACCGGCCCCGCCCCGCCGAGTTCGCCCGAAAAAGATCGGTCGCGCCGCGCCGGGGCGAGGGGCGCGCTCGACGGCGCCCGCGCATCGGCCCGCGCAGCACGGCGGGGCGGTCCCGTGCAGGACCGCCCCGCCGCCGGGTCGGGACCGGCTCAGTCGGCCGGCTTCCCGGCGTCGGCGTCGGTCGACTGCCCGGCGTCGGCCGGCTCCCCGGCGTCGGCCGGCTCCCCGTCGGTCTTAGCGGCGGAGTCCGTCGCGGCGTCGGGCTCGACGACGACGAGCACGTCGCACCGGGACTTGCGCAGCACCTGGATGCTCACCGCCCCGAAGAGCCTGCCCAGAAGGGAGTCCACGCCCCGCGATCCGACGACGACGAGATCGGCCTGGGTCTCAATGGCGACGAGGGTGAGGGCGGAGACGGCCTCCCCCTCGACGACGACGCCCTGGGCCAGGTCGACGCCGCGCTCGACGGCGATGTCGCGCGCCTTCTCCACGACCCCGTAGGCCTCGTCCTCGGTCAGGCGCGCCTCGGCGGGGCGGATGCCCGGCGGGGCGTCGTTCAGGCGCGCCCGGTCCCGGGGGGCGACCGGGTCGAAGCCCGCGACGAGGAGCAGGACGGCGTCGTTCAGGCGCGCCATCTCGCAGGCGCGGTCGATGACGTGGGAGTTGTCCGTCAGGTCGCCGACTCCGGCGACAATGGTCGTGTAGGTCACAGTTGTCATCCTCTCTCCTCTCTGGGACTGGTCAGGCGACGGCGGTCTCGGTGGTGGCGGCGACGGCGCCGCGCACCAGCGGGTCCGCGTCCTTCTTCGTATCGATCCACTCGATGAGCAGGCCAGCGATCACAAGGAGCGCCGCGACGAAGAGCAGGGCGTTGGCGGGGTGGTTGCCCAGCAGGTGCTTGAAGATGGGACCGAAGGTGAGGGTCTGGATGAGCTGGGGGATGACGATCATCATGTTGATGACGCCCATGTAGACGCCCCGGCGCTCCTTGCGGATCATCTCAATGGCCATGACGTAGGGTACGCCCGTAATAGAAGCCCAGGCCACACCAATGCCGATCATGGGCAGGTAGAGGACCGCGGTGTGGCCGGGGCTGCCGATGCGGGTGAGCAGGACCAGGCAGACGGCGGCGAGACACAGCGCCGCGGTGTGGACGTGCTTGGGGCCGATGCGGTTGGCCAGTCGCGCCAGGAAGAGGGCGACGACCGTGCAGGAGACGTAGTAGACGACCATGAGCCCGGCGGCGAAGCCGGAGGCGTTGTTGAAGGCCTCGGTCTCGGCGTACCCCGGGTCGGACAGGTTCACGCCGAAGTAGGTGACGGCGCACATGAGGCCCAGGTACTGCCAGAAGACGTTCATGGCGTACCACTGGAAGAGGAAGACCAGGGCCATCTTCTTCAGGCCGCGGGGCATCTCGACAATGGCGACGCCGACGTCCTTGACGAAGCCGAAGGGGCCCTCCTCCCGCTTCTTGCGCTCGAGCTCGGCCAGGTCCTCATGGGTGGGCGGCAGCTCCTTGGTGGACAGCACGGAGATGAGGACCGAGCCGATGGAGCACACCGAGCCCACCATGAAGGCGCCGAAGACCCAGTAGGGGATGCCGGCGGCGGTGGCGCCCGCCAGGGTCTTCTCCAGAACGACGAGGGTCCCGGCGGCCAGGGCCGAGCCGGCGCCGATGAACAGGGACTGGGAGAGGAAGCCCTTGGCGACCTGCTTGGAGGGCAGGCGGTCGCCGATGAAGGCCCGGTAGGGCTCCATGGCCGTGTTGTTCGAGGCGTCCAGCAGCCACAGGCACAGCACCGCCATCCACACGGCGGTGACGAAGGGCATGAGGAACAGGAAGAGGGAGCAGCCGACGGCGCCGACGAGGAAGAAGGGCTTGCGCCGCCCCCACTTGTCCGACCAGGTCCGGTCCGACAGCGCCCCGATGAGCGGCTGGATGAGCAGGCCGGTGACGGGACCGGCCAGGTTGAGGATGGGCAGCTCGTCGGGGGAGGCCCCGAGGAACTGGTAGATGGGCGACATGACGTTCTGCTGCATGCCGAAGGAGTACTGAATGCCGAAGAAGCCGACGTTCATCAGCAGGATCTGGGGCGTGGTCATCATGGGCTTGTGCGCCAGATCCACTTTCCCGTCGTGGGAGAACTGTGCCATGGGTCGTCCTTGTCCTGGGCAGGCGGGGATGGTCGACGGTGTCCGGGTCCCGGGGCGGGCGCCGAACGGGGCGGCGGGTCGCTCGAGGAGGGGGCGGAACTATGATCCACCCAATATGTTCAACGATTAATAGGCTCTTGGTCCCCTCTTGGGGCGGACGCGCGGCGGGGTCGGAGCGGCGCGGCCGGCGCCCCGACGCGCTCCGGCCCCGCCGCCCGGATCGGGGCGGCGGGGCCGGAAGCGGATGCGCCGGAGGGCGGGAGGATCGCCGGCCGTCAGATCGCCTGGGCGGCGGCGCCGGGCCCGCCGTCGCGCCCGCCCACGGCGGGACCGCCGACAGCGGCGACGACCCTCTCGGCGTCCTGCTGGGCGGCGACCTCGGCGCTGAGCGGGTCGGAGCCGATCCGGGGGTCCCAGTGCTCGCCGCGGAAGGTGAACTCCCCCAGCAGGCCCTCGCCCTGGGCGTCCACGACGATGCGCTGGCCGCGCTGGATCTCGCCGAAGAG
Source organism: Actinomyces sp. W5033 (assembly GCF_051303165.1). Classification (NCBI taxonomy): domain Bacteria; kingdom Bacillati; phylum Actinomycetota; class Actinomycetes; order Actinomycetales; family Actinomycetaceae; genus Actinomyces; species Actinomyces sp. W5033. Next base: position 19,059 of record NZ_JBPPGD010000012.1, read on the forward strand.
GATCTTCTCGCTCAGCGCGTCCTCGATGTCGCGCTGGATCGCGCGACGCAGCGGGCGCGCACCCAGAACCGGGTCGAAGCCGCGCTCGGCCAGCAGCTCCTTGGCGGCGTCGGTGAGCTCGATCGTCATCTCCTGCTCCACCAGTCGCTTGTCCAGGCGGGCGATCATGAGGTCGACGATCTGGCGCACCTCGTCCTTCGACAGCTGCGGGAAGACGATGAGGTCGTCCACGCGGTTGAGGAACTCGGGCCGGAACTGGCTCTTGAGCTCACGGTTGACGTGCGCCTTCATCTCCTCGTAGTCCATCGTGCCGCCCACCGTCGACTGGAAGCCGGTGGCGACGGCCTTGCCGATGTCCTTCGAGCCCAGGTTCGTCGTCATAATGATGACGGTGTTCTTGAAGTCCACCACGCGGCCCTGGGCGTCGGACAGGTGACCGTCCTCCAGGATCTGCAGCAGCGAGTTGAAGATGTCGGGGTGTGCCTTCTCGACCTCGTCGAAGAGGACCACGCTGAAGGGCCGGCGGCGCACCTTCTCCGTCAGCTGGCCGCCCTCGTCGTAGCCGACGTAGCCGGGGGGCGCACCGAAGAGGCGCGAGACCGTGTGCTTCTCGGCGAACTCCGACATGTCGAGCTGGATGAGGGCGTCCTCGTCGTCGAAGAGGAACTCGGCCAGGGCCTTGGCCAGCTCGGTCTTGCCGACGCCGGTGGGGCCGGCGAAGATGAAGGAGCCTCCCGGACGCTTGGGGTCCTTCAGGCCCGCGCGGGTGCGGCGGATGGACTTCGACAGGGCCTGGATGGCCTTGTCCTGGCCGATGATCCGCTTGTGGAGCTCGGCCTCCATGTTCATCAGCTTGGCGGACTCCGCCTCGGTGAGCTTGACCACCGGGATGCCCGTGGACATCGCCAGCACCTCGGCCACGAGTTCCTCGTTGACCTCGGCGACGGACTCGGCGTCGCCCGAGCGCCACGCCTCCTCCTTGGAGCGGCGCTCCTCGACCAGGCGGTGCTCGTCGTCGCGCAGGGCGGCGGCGCGCTCGAAGTCCTGGTCGTCGATGGCGGCCTCCTTCTCGCGCTTGACCTCGGCGATGCGGTCGTCGATCTCGCGCAGCTCGGGCGGGGCCGTCATACGGCGGATGCGCAGGCGTGCGCCCGCCTCGTCGATGAGGTCGATGGCCTTGTCCGGCAGGAAGCGGTCGTTGATGTAGCGGTCGGCGAGCTTGGCGGCGGCCTCGATGGCGCCGTCGGTGATGACCACCCGGTGGAAGGCCTCGTAGCGGTCGCGCAGGCCGTTGAGGATGCCGATGGTCTCCTGGATGGAGGGCTGCTCCACCGTCACCGGCTGGAAGCGCCGTTCGAGCGCGGCGTCCTTCTCGATCTTGCGGTACTCCTCCAGGGTGGTGGCACCGATCGTCTGCAGCTCGCCACGCGCGAGCATGGGCTTGAGGATGCTCGCGGCGTCCACCGCGCCCTCGGCGGCGCCAGCACCCACGAGGGTGTGGATCTCGTCGATGAACAGGATGATGTCGCCGCGGGTGCGCACCTCCTTGAGGACCTTCTTCAGGCGCTCCTCGAAGTCGCCGCGGTAGCGCGAGCCGGCCACGAGCGAGCCCATGTCGAGGGAGTAGAGCTGCTTGTCACGCAGGGTCTCAGGCACGTCACGGTGCACGATGGCCTGGCTCAGGCCCTCGACGACCGCGGTCTTGCCGACGCCCGGCTCCCCGATGAGGACGGGGTTGTTCTTCGTGCGGCGGGAGAGGATCTGCATGACCCTCTCCATCTCCTTGTGGCGCCCGATGACCGGGTCGAGCTTGCCCTCGCGGGCCGCAGCGGTGAGGTTGCGGCCGTACTGGTCAAGGATGGCCGAGCCGGTCTGCTTGTTGTCGGTGTTGGAGCCGCCGGCGGTGACGGTCTCCTTGGCCTCGTAGCCGGAGAGCATCTGCATGACGGTCTGGCGCACAGCCGACAGGTCCGCGCCCAGCTTGGTCAGCACCTGGGCGGCGACACCCTCTCCCTCGCGCAGCAGGCCGAGGAGGATGTGCTCGGTGCCGATGTAGTTGTGGCCCAGCTGAAGGGCCTCGCGCAGGCTGAGCTCGAGGACCTTCTTGGCGCGCGGGGTGAAGGGGATGTGGCCGGTGGGGGCGGCCTGGCCCTCACCGATGATCTCGACGACCTGGCTGCGCACGGCGTCCAGGGAGATGTCCATCGACTCCAGGGCCTTGGCCGCAACCCCCTCGCCCTCGTGGATGAGGCCAAGAAGGAGGTGCTCCGTGCCGATGTAGTTGTGGTTGAGCGCGCGCGCCTCGTCCTGGGCCAGGACGACGACGCGGCGGGCGCGGTCGGTAAAGCGTTCGAACATCGCGGTTCTTCTCCTCGGCACGTGCGGTCGGTCGGTGCGCCGGCGGTCACCCGCCAGGTCTCGGGGCAGGCTCGAGACCCCGTGGGGTGGCAGGGCGCGGGCACGTGCTGGTAAGGCTAACCGCGGGGCAGGTGCCCTCATGCCGCTGTTCGCAGTGGGCGTGAGCAAGGTTGAGCGGACCCGGCTCAAGGACGCCTCCGGCTCCGACCGCGCCCTGCGTGGGCGAGGCCGCTCAGGCCTCCACGAGGACCGTCACCGGGCCATCGGCCTGCATGTCGATGCGCATGTGGGCGCCGAAGCGTCCCGTCGCCACCTCCAGGCCCCGCTCCCGCAGCGCCTGGGCGACCGCCTCCACCAGGGGCTCGGCCACCGGCCCCGGTGCCGCCTGGTTCCACGACGGCCGGCGACCCTTGCGCACGTCCGCGTACAGCGTGAACTGCGAGACCACCAGCACCGGGGCGCCAAGGTCGCTCACCGAGACCTCCGCACCGCGCTGGCCGCCAGAGGCAGGGCCCTCCAGCAGCCGCAGCTCGGCGATCTTGCGGGCGATGGTCGCCACCTGCTCGGGGCCGTCGTCATGCGTGGCGCCCACGAGGGCCAGCAGCCCCGGCCGGGTGATCTCACCGACGACGACGGCCCGCTCGCCCTCGCCCACGCTCACCGCGGCGCGGCTGACGCGCTGCAGGACGGCCCGCATCAGCGGCGCCAGCCCGTGCCCGCGCCCCCGGGTCGGCCACCCTCGCCGGGACGGCGCAGCTGTGAGCGCACCCTCACCGGCTTGTAGAAGGCCAGGGCGGGGCGCACGTCAGCGAGGTAGACGGCGTTGGCGACCACGCCCAGCAGCCCGAGCATCGAGGCGGCACCCATGAGGACGACGACGGCGAGGCCGGCCGCGTTGACGCCGAGCCAGAAGCCCTTGGTGCGCTTGCCCGCTGCCAGGAAGTGCTGCGGGTCGCGCGTGAGGCAGTCCACCAGCGCCCACAGTCCCATGAGGCCCGCGGCCACCTGGGCGCCGACCCAGATCCAGCGCACGGACCGGGCGACGAGGACAGCGACGACGACGAGGGAAGACACGCCCGTGACCCTATCGTCCTGCGGGGCCCTGGTGGAGCAGCGACGTGCGCAAGCCCGCTCCCGGGCGCTCGGCCGGGCTGGCCCCCGCCTTGCCCTCGGGTCCCACCAGTGGCTCCTGCAGGGCGTCCACCCGCGCGGCCACCTGGGCCTCGCCGTCGGCCTGCTCCTGGGCGACATCGACCGTCAGGGGCTCGGCCAGGGGGGTGGCGCGGCGCAGCAGCGCCAGGGCCACGGGGCCGGCGTCGTGGTGGCGCACGACGCTCGTGACCGTGCCGACCTGCCGCTCACCCATCCGCACGACCGCGCCTGGAACAGGCGCGCGCCCGCTGAGGCCGTCGAGCTGGAGGAGGGTCAGGCGCCGCGGAGGGCGGCCGAGGTTGAGGGTGCGCGCGATGGTCTCCTGCCCCGGGTAGCAGCCCTTCGTCAGGTGCACGGCGGTGCGCAGCCAGTCCAGCTCGTTGGGGATCGCCCGCTCGTCCACCTCACGGCCCCAGCGGGGCCGGCCCGCCTCGACGCGCAGCGCCTCCCAGGCCAGCGACCCGGCGGGGCGCAGCCCGCTGGCGTCAACCACGGCGCGCACCTGGTCCTCGCCCACGAGCACGAGCCCCGCCGCGTACCCCTTGCCGGGGTGGTTGAAGGGACGCTCCGGCCAGCCCAGGCCGACGTCGTAGGCGGTGCCGCCATCGACGACACCCGGCCACGGGTCCCGCCAGCAGCCCAGCAGGGCCTCCTGCCCCCGGGCCGCCCCGGCCAGGAGGTCCAGCCCCCGGCCCATGGTCCCCAGGGCGTGGACGTCCTCGCGCAGGGTGACCTCGACGCGCAGCATGAAGCGCATCGAGTCGAGGAAGGCGGTGAGCGCGGGGCCGCGTCCGGCCTCGGTGACGAGCCACAGCGCCTGGCCGTCGTCGAGGGCCGCCAGCGCGTGGCTGATGTGCCCCTGGGCGTCGAGCAGGAGGGTCTCGGCCCCGCCATCGTCCGCCCCCAGGGTCCTGAGGTCCTGCGAGCCCAGGGTGGTGAGCCAGGTGAGGCGGTCGGCTCCGGTGACGGTGACGACGTCCCGGGCGAGCGCGCACACGGCGCAGCCCTCAGCCAGGAGCGCCTGCTCGCGCAGGGGGTTGCCGTGGTGGGCGGGCACGCTCGCGTCGAGGTCGCCGTCGGGCCCCGGCTGGGCGCCGGGCAGGTCAAGCACAGGGCTGCGGCGCATCAGGAGGCGTCGCCCGCGTCGGAGGAGGTCCGGGCGGCGGCGCGGGCGGCCTCGTCGGCGGCGATGGCTGCGCGCAGGGCTGCGCCGGGCTGGTTCTCGGCTGCGTCGGCATCCTCCACACGCCCCAGGCGGCCGGAGGCGTAGGTGTCCATCTCCGTCGCGCCGAAGGCGGCCATGTCCTGGGTCCACATGAGGTCGCCGGCCACGAGGCCGAACATGCGGCTCATCTGCGTGACCTCGGCGCTCGTGCGGGTGCGTCCGACGGCCTGGGTGCCGACCTGCGCGCGCGGGCCCTGGATCCAGCCCTCCCAGACAGCGACCTGGCCGGCTGGGTCGGCCGAGACCAGCTCAAGGCGGGTGATGGGCGTCGTCGTGTCGGCGTCGTCGGCGTCGGGCTCCTCCTGGCCGACGGGGCGCCAGTAGGTGGTCTCGGTGGACCAGACCTGGGCGGGGGCCAGGCGCCCGGCGCCCTCGAGGCCGGGCATCTCGAAGTCGAGGTCCTGCGAGCGAGTCGCATCGACCGTCCAGGTGGTGGTCACCTGGCGCAGGTAGGGGCCGCCGTCGTGGTCGAAGACCATCTCCTGGTAGACGGCCTGCTCGGGCACGCTCTCGCCATAGGTGAGGATGCCGTAGCCGCGCCAGGTGCCCACGAGCCAGGCGAGCGGGTAGGCCTCTGGGGCCAGGTCGTCAGGGAGGGAGAAAGCCATGGTGGCAGGGTACGTGGCGCCTGCCCGCCCCTGCCACAGCCCCCACATCCTCGGTTTGCTCTCGAAAGTACGGCAAAACCCCAGGGAGCTCGGACGCAAACCGAGGAGTTGGGCGCGGGGCGACGCAGCGCGGCGGGGTGGAGGACGTCGGGCCGGAGAGCGCCAGCGGCGCGTCGGCCGCTCGTGGCGGCGGTATGTGGAGCCCGGGGCCCGTCACGGCCCGACGTCGTCCTCAAGGGTACAGGGCGACGTCGGCCGGCCCCAGCCAGGCGGTCCGGCCGCGCTCAGACCGCGTCCAGCGGGTCCAGGCGGTAGCCGACGTTGCGCACCGTGCCGATGAGGTGGTCGTGCTCCGGGCCCAGCTTGGCGCGCAGGCGCCTGACGTGCACGTCCACCGTCCGCGAGCCGCCGATGTAGTCCACGCCCCACACGTCGTCCAGGATCGTCTCGCGGGTGAGCACCTTGCCCTGGTGCAGCGCGAGGTACTTGAGCAGCTCGAACTCCTTGTAGGTCAGGTCGAGCACCTCCCCGCGCACGCGGACCGTGTAAGCCGTGGCGTCGATCACGAGGTCGCCGATCTCCAGGCGGTCCTCCGGCTGCGCCACCGCCTCGGCCCCGCGTGGCCGCAGCATCCTCAGCCGCGCCGAGAGCTCCGCCGGACCGGCTGAGACGAGCACGAAGTCCGAGGCGCCCCAGTCCGTCTGCACGACAGCGGCCCCGCCCTCCTCCATGACGAGCAGCACCGGCGGGCAGGACATCGGCCCCGTCAGCAGCTGGCACAGGGCGCAGGCCCTCATGAGGTCCCCACGAGCGTCGATGAGCACGACGTCGGCGGAGTCGAGGTGGCTGTAGGAGGCCGGCACGGGGGCCAGGCAGGTGATCGTGAGGTCCAGCAGGGTCGCGGCCGGCAGGACGCGGGAGGGATCGGTCTCGTGCGTGAGCATGATGGCCCGCATTCCGTCTCCTGCCTGCTGCCGGGTTCCCGCTGCCCAGTGTTCCACACGAGTGGTCCCGCGGGCCTGCCACGGGTGTGGGACGATGCGGCCGTGAGCGCCACCAACCCCCTCCCCGCCGGCCACGCCGCCCCCACCCGCCCGGCGGAGGAGACGACGGGCCCCCGGGCCAGCGCCCCGGCACGCTCACGCCGCGCCTCCGGCTACGGCACCCGGCGTGGCGGCAACAAGCCCATCACCCCGGGCCTGGCGGACCCGGCCTGGACGCGCCTGGCCGTCGCCGGCACCGTCCCCGCCCTGCTCGCCGCCACCGCGCCGCTGCCGACCTGGACGCGCCTGGCCCTCGTCGTCATCCTCGTCCCCCTGGCCGCCCAGGGCTGGCCCGCGCTGCTGCGCGCCCGCCACGACCCGGGCTCCACCGCCGTCATCACCCTCACCGGGGTCACCGCCTCCGTCGTCGTCGCCCTGCGGGGGGACTTCGGCTCGGCCGGGGTGGTGATGGCGCTGAGCGTGCTGGCCGCCTTCATCTCCCAGATGGTCCGGCGCGATGGGCGCCACGGCCTCGTGGAGGACCTGTCCTCCACCGTCACGGGCAACCTCGTGGTCGTCTGCGGCGCTGGGTGGTGCGCACTCGAGCCGGGGGTCGCGGACCCCTCCGTCATGGTGCCCTGCGCGCTGGCGCTGCTCGTGGGCGCCCTGCTGACCACCTTGGACGTGCCCGCCTCGGTGCTCGAGGCGCTGACCACCACGGTCCCGGCCCTCGTCGCCGGTGTCGCGGGAGCCGTGCTCGCCGCCGTCGGCTTCTTCGGCCCTGCCCACGTGGGCACCGTCGCGGCCCTGCAGTCGGCAGCCGCCTGCCTGCTGGCGGGCTTCCTCGCCGGGGTCCTCATGTCCGCGGGCAACCGGGTGCTGTGGACGCACCGCTGGGTGCCGGGCGGACGGGCGGCGATCACCAGCGCGCTCGTGCCCGTGCTCGCCGTCGGCGGCCCTGTCTACGCCATCGCCCGGCTCATGGGCACCTTCCTGGCCGGCTGAGCCCGCCCACGGCACCGGCTGCCCACGGCACCGGCTGAGCCCGCCCAGCCCGCACGCGTCGTCGGCGCCTGAGCCCTGCCGGCGCCTCAGCGGCCGGCGGACAGGGAGGGACGGTGCTTCTCGATCGCCACGGCCCGGATGCGCCCACGCGGACGACGGGCCATGTGGATGACCATGACCTCGCCCGTGCGCAGCCACGGGTCCCGGTCCGGCACGGCACGAAGCAGCCGCCCCGGGGCGTGCCGGGCCACGACCTCCATCACCGTGGGCAGCACCGGCCGGTGCGTGCACAGGGCCAGGGGGGCGTCTGGGACACGCAGGGCCCGCTCGACCAGCCGACGCGTGTCCTTGGGCCTGGCCGCGTGCGCGTGCTCGGTGACTGCAGGCTCCTCACGCAGCCTGAGGCCGGCCTCGCGGGCGTAGGGAGCGAGCGTGTCCACGCAACGGCGCCACGGGCTGGTGACGGCGGTGCGGACACCGTAGGCCGCCAGCACGGGGACGAGGGCGGCAGCCCGCTGCTCGCCCTGGTCCCGGGTGAGGGGACGGCTCGCCTCGTCCTCCTGCGCGCTGCGCTTTCCCGGGCGGTTCCACACTGAGCGCTTGACCGCCCGGGCGTGACGCACGAGCACGAAGGTCCACGTGTCAAGCCTGCCGTCCTCCCACAGGTCCCGCAGCTGGCCCAGCACCTGCCGGTCAACATCGTGGGTCAGCCGCTCACGCGCCAGCCCCACCTCCACCCAGGCGACGGCGTCGATCTCCCTGGCGGAGGCCGACTCCACCGGCTCCCGGGCCGCGAGGCAGGGGTCGTCGCCGCGGACCGGGCGGGCCGCCCAGTAACGGACCTTCTTGCGCCGGCCGTCCGCCAGCGGGTAGCGCACCGTCTCCAGGGGCTGCTCCAGGCGGACGGCGACCCCCGTCTCCTCCTGGACCTCCCGCACGGCGCAGGCGACGAGGCACTCGCCCTCCTCGAGCTTGCCCTTGGGGAAGGACCAGTCGTCGTAGCGGGGCCGGTGGACCAGCAGGACCTCGATGCCGTCCTCGCCGCCCGGGCACGGGCGCCACACGAGGGCTCCTGCGGCCAGGACGGTCCTGCGGGTGCAGGCGGGTGCCTCCGTCACGGTGCTCCTCCTCGTCAGGCCCTCGCTCAGCGCCGTCCCTTGCGGCGGGTCGCACGCTCCATGAGCGTGACCTGGATGTCCTCCAGGCGCTCGCCGTCGGGGCCGCGGACGTGGCGGGTCCAGGAGCCGTCGGGCTCGAGCCACCACGAGGAGACCTTGTCAGAGGCCGAGTGGGTCACGAGCCAGGTCATCTCCTCGACCATCTGCGGGTCCGTCAGGCGCACGAGGGCCTCCACCCGGCGGTCGAGGTTGCGGTGCATGAGGTCGGCTGAGCCGATGAAGACCTCGGTGTCGCCGTCGTTGCAGAAGGCGTAGATCCGCGAGTGCTCGAGGTAGCGACCCAGGATGGAGCGCACGCGGATGTTCTCGCTCAGGCCCGGCACACCCGCACGCAGCCCGCAGATGCCGCGCACCACGATGTCCACCGGGACACCGGCGCGCGAGGCCCGGTACAGGGCGTCGATCGTCGTCTCGTCGATGATGGAGTTGACCTTGATCCGCACCCAGGCCTCACGGCCGGCACGCTTGTTGGCGATCTCCCGCTCGATGCGCTCCACGAGGCCCGAGCGCACGGTGCGCGGGGCCACGAGCAGGCGGCGGAAGCGTGCGCGCGGCGCGTAGCCGGACAGGAGGTTGAACAGGCTCGTGAGGTCCTGGGCGACGTCGCGGTCCGTGGTGAGCAGGCCGAGGTCCTCGTAGCCGCGGGCGGTCTTGGGGTGGTAGTTGCCGGTGCCGACGTGGCAGTAGCGGCGCAGGCCCTCGGCCTCCTGGCGCACCACGAGCAGGAGCTTGCAGTGCGTCTTGAGACCGACCATGCCGTAGACGACGTGGACGCCGGCCCGCTCGAGCTTGCGGGCCCACCCAATGTTGTTCTCCTCGTCGAAGCGGGCCTTGATCTCCACGATGGCGACCACCTGCTTGCCGGCCTCGGCCGCCTCGATCAGGGCGTCCACGATCGGGGAGTCGCCGCTGGTGCGGTAGAGGGTCTGCTTGATCGCCAGCACCCTGGGGTCCGCGGCCGCCTGGCGCACAAACTCCTGCACCGAGGTGGAGAAGGAGTCGTAGGGGTGGTGCAGCAGGACGTCGCGCTCACGCATGGCGGCGAAGACGTCGCGCGGCGTCGAGGACTCCCCCTCCCCCAGCCCCGGGGCCGTGACGGGCACGTAGCGGGGGTACTTCAGGGCCGGCAGGTCCAGGTCGTGGAGCTGGTTGAGGCACTTGAGATCCAGGGGCGCCAGGAGCTCGAAGACGTCGTCGTCCTCCAGCCCGAGGGCGCGCACGAGCAGCCTGCGCACGAAGGGGCTGATGGTGTCCTCCACCTCCAGGCGCACGCAGTCGCCGAAGCGGCGCTTCTCGAGCTCCTTCTCCATGGCGGCGAGGAGGTTCTCGGCATCGTCCTCCTCGACCTCGAGGTTCTCGTTGCGGGTGACCCGGAACAGGTGGTGCTCCAGGACCTCCATGCCGGGGAAGAGGTGGTCCAGGTGCGGGGCGATGACCGCCTCGATGGGGATGAGGGCGGTTCCGGCCTTCTTGTCGGCGGTGTCAAGCTCGCGTCCCGGCACGGTGACCAGCCGCGGCAGCGACGGCGGCACCTTGATGCGAGCGAAGTGCTCCTTGCCCGAGCGCGGGTTGCGCAGCAGGACGGCGAGGTTGAGCGAGAGCCCCGAGATGTAGGGGAAGGGGTGCGAGGGGTCCACCGCCAGCGGGGTGAGCACCGGGAAGATCTGGTGGCGGAAGTAGCGGGTCAGGCGCTCGCGCTGGGTCTCGTCCAGCTCGTCCCAGCCGAGGATCTCGATGTGGTGCTCGGCGAGCCGGGGGCGGATGTCCTTGTTCCACACGTCGGACTGGCGGGCGGTGAGCGCCTTGGCGCGGCGGGTGACCTCGGCGACCACCTGGTGGGCGTCCAGGCCCGAGGCCCGCACGGGGGTCAGGCCCATCTTGATGCGGCGCATGAGCCCGGCGACGCGCACCATGTAGAACTCGTCGAGGTTGGAGGAGAAGATCGACAGGAACCATGCTCGCTCGAGCAGCTCGAGGTCCTCGTCCTCGGCCTGCTCCAGGACCCGCTCGTTGAAGTCCATCCAGGTCAGCTCACGGTCCGTGAAGCGGTCCTCGAAGGAGTCCAGGGGCGTCAGGCCCTCCTCGGGGTCGGGACCGAGGTCGATGACGGCAGCGGGGCCCTGCGGCTCCTGCGGGGCCTCCTGGACGGCCTGCTCAGCCGGGCTGACGGCGTCCTCGTTGGGCTCGTCGAAGTCCTCGTCGGCATAGGCGGGCCCGGCGTCATCGGTGAAGTCGCGGGCGTCGGCGCTCTCCAGGACGTGCACCTGCGAGGCGGGCTGCCCCGTCGTCACGGAGGCCGACGACGTCCCAGGCTGCCCCGTCGTCGCGGGCTGCTCCTGGGGCGCGCCCACGTGACGGGCCTGGGTGCGCGCCCAGCCGCCGAGGAAGCTCGACAGGGGCACCGGCTCGGGCAGGGGCGTGGTCTCGGCGTCGGGAGTCGTCATGACCTCATGCTCCCACGTGCGCGGCGGCGGCAGGCTCAGTCGAGCAGCCCCGCGGCGGCGCGGCGGGAGGCCTCGGCGAGCTCCTCAGCGGTGGCGGTGAGCGCCGAGACCCGCCGGGTGACGTGGTCGGCAAGCTCGTCGGCGTCGTCCTCGATCCAGGTGGGTGTCGAGCCCGCCGCGAGGGCCCGTAGGAAGGAGGCCGTGACGGACAGCAGCGGGGCGAGAGCAGTGACAGAGCCGGTCGCGCCCCCGGCGAGGACGGTGTCGAGCGCGGCGCGCACCTGCTCGGGTGAGGGGACTGGGCGGGCCTCGGAGGCCTCGAAGCGCGCGGCGGCCTCGGCGTCGGCGCTGAGATCGACGACGGTGGCGTAGCGGCGCGAGACGAGCCCGGGGTCGCGCCGCAGCCACTCGCGCACGAGGAACAGGCGCCACAGGGTCCCGGGCAGCGTGGTGGCCGGGCAGTCCGCCCACAGCTCGGCGACCTCGTCCACGCCCCGGGCGGCGACGGCCCGCACGCCCTCTCGCGTGAGACCAGTCTCCGGGAACCCGCCGACGAGGGCCTGCGCGGCGCTGTGGGCCAGCTCGTAGGACACGGCCGTGTCCTGGCTGCCCTCGATGGACTCGGCGTCCTCGAGCCGGGCGGGTCGGTGGAAGGGGCGGGTCATGGTGGGCTCCTCGGGCGCGGGTGTCACGGTTCAGGCCATGGCTACCCTGGCACTGTCACCACAGCGACGCAATCGGCCTCATGGCGCGGATTCGTCTCACCCGCCAGGGCGCGTGCCGGGTCGATGGCCCCAGGTGCCGCAGCACGCGCTATGGTGGGTCCGCTCCACCAGCGCCCCCTTAGCTCAGTTGGTCAGAGCTGCGGACTTTTAATCCGATGGTCGTGGGTTCGAGCCCCACAGGGGGTACGACGGGCCCCTCGGCTGCCCGCAGGCTCTCGCCGACGACCGGTGCCGCCATCCCGCTGTGCGCGGCGGCAGGCTCATGCCACCAAGCGGGCAGGGCGAGCGACAGGACGCCGCGTTGACCGAGCCCGGTCGCGGCCCGTCCCGTGGTGCCTGTCAGCGCCCGCCGGCCGGACGGCCACCGCGGCTCCTTTTCCTGCCCGAGGCTCCGCGCCCACCCCCGTGCGCGCCTCGGCCACCGTGGCCCGCCCCGCCACGGTCCTTGCTCCCGGCGGGCCGCACCCCGGGCGTGCCGATACGGCCGGCCTTGCCCGTCGTGCGTGCGCCGGCCTGCCCAACCTTGGTCTCGGCCCTGGCAGCGCCTCCACCCGTGCCGCTTCTCGCCTCGGAGCGGGCGCGCGCCCTGCCGCTGCGGCGGCTGACGGTGCTCGCCCGTCCCTCCTTCGTCCGGCCCGGGTGCTCGCCCTTGAAGGCCACGCCCTGTGGCATGTCCTCGACCTCGACACGCGGCGCCTCCTGCCCCACGAGCGCGGACACCGCCTCGTCGGAGGGCCGGACGCGCTCGATGTCGGCCTTGATCTTGGCCTTTTTGAGCAGGACCTGGACGTCGTGCCTCTGCTCGGGCAGCACGAGTGTCACCACAACGCCGTCGGCGCCCGCACGGGCGGTGCGGCCCGAACGGTGCAGGTACGCCTTGTGCTCGGCCGGCGGGTCCACGTGGACGACGAGCTCGACCCCGGAGACGTCGATGCCGCGGGCCGCGATGTCGGTGGCGACCATGACGTGCACCTGGCCGGAGGAGAAGGCGGCCATGGCACGCTCGCGCGCGTTCTGGCTCATGTTGCCCTGGAGCTCGACCGCGGGGACGCCGGCCAGGACGAGCTTGCGCGCCAGCCGGCGGGCGAGGTGCTTGGTGCGGGTGAACAGGATGCGCTGGCCGGTGCCCGAGGCGAGACGGGCAACGACGGCGTCCTTGGCCGTCTTGTCCGCGACCAGCCACACGCGGTGGTCCATGGAGCGCACGGGCGAGGAGGCCGGGTCCACGGCGTGGTGGAGCGGGTCGTGGAGGAACTCCTTGACAAGGGTGTCAACCCCGTTGTCAAGGGTCGCGGAGAAGAGCATCCGCTGTCCCCTCTCGGGGGTGGCGCGCATGATGCGGCGGACGTTGGGCAGGAAGCCGAGGTCGGCCATGTGGTCGGCCTCGTCCAGGACGGTGACGCTCACCTCGTCGAGTGAGACGAGCCCCTGGCCCATGAGGTCCAGCAGGCGCCCAGGGCAGGCGACGGCGATGTCCACGCCGTCGGCCAGGGCCTTCTCCTGGGGCTTCTGGGACACGCCCCCGAAGATCGTCGCCACGCTCAGCTCGAGGGCCTGGGCGAGCGGGCGGATGGTGTCGGCGATCTGGATGGCGAGCTCGCGGGTGGGGGCCAGGACGAGGCCGATGGGGTGGCCGGGGCGGGCCATGTCCTCGTCGGCCAGGCGCTGGACGAGCGGCAGCGCGAAGGCGAGGGTCTTGCCACTGCCGGTGCGTCCACGGCCGAGGACGTCACGTCCACGCAGGGTGTCCGGCAGGGTCGCCGTCTGGATGGGGAAGGGTGCGCTGAAGCCACGGGCGTCGAGGTCGGCGACGAGGTCGGGGTCCACGCCGAGGGAGGCGAAGGTGGCCTGGCCGTCAGCGGGGAGGGAGGAAGCGAAGGGCGCGCGGGTGGCGGTCCTGCGGGTGGTGGGCACGAAGGCTGTCCGTTCAGTCGTGGCCGTGCGCCCGCGCACCGGTTCGGGGCGGGGCGACGGTGCGGGGTGGTGCCGGCGTTCAGGGCTCGACGGCTCACCTCCACAGTGGGAGGCGGCCGGAACCGGGGCACCAGCCTGGCCACGGCGGGTCGCCGGGCCGGGAACTGAGTCTTGCATGCCGCCGCGCCGTCCGCCATGACGCGGGCCTCACATCACACACCCTGCCATGCCCCGCCCGTTCCTGCCAGCCCCTCCCCCACCACCGAGTTCGGGGGTTACGCGCCGAGATCGTGCGACTAACCCCCGAACTCGAAACCGAGCCACCGACCTCGGCGACAGAGGGAGGCAGAAGAGGGAGGTAGAAGGAAGGTCACAGGCTCACAGACCGACGCCCGCGGTCGCCTGGGCCGTCCCGGCGCTGTCGCCCTGCACCATCGCGGTGGCGTACTCGCCCTCACCGGTCGCGGTGAGCGGCTTGCCGCCGTCGATCGTCATGGAGACGGTGGCATCCGTGCCGTCCTTGACCTGGGCGAGGATGCTGGCCACCGACAGGTCGATGGTGAGCGCACCGTCGATCTCCACCTTCTTGCTGAACGGCAGCGCCTCATCGGTCAGCTGCTCCTGCGACAGGGATCCGTTGGCGTCGATGCTCGTCATCGTGATGTCGGCCGACGTCGCCGTCGTGCTCGTGACCTCGAAGACGATGACGTGGTTGTCGGCGGAGATGACGTCCCCGCCGGCAGGGCCCGCAGCCGTGCTCTGGCCGGAAGAGGCCTCCGAGCCGGAGGAGCCGCAGGCGGTCAGGCCGACGGCGGCAGCGATGCTGAGGGCGCCGAGGCCAAGGACACGGCGCGACAGGGTGGGAGACAGGGTGGAAGGCATGAGAACTCTCCTAAGGAGCCGAGTAGCGAGGGTCGGAGAGAACGTACCCCCCGTTGGCTCGCAACCCCGGTCTCGGCCCGCGCTCACGCCCGCCTGCGTGCCGGGACCCGGTTGCCCCCGCCGGTGCCGCCCAGGGCGACGGCACCGGAGACGAGGAGCAGGCCCAGCAACTCCCACGCGTTCGGCCGCTGGGCGAGCATGACGACGCCGACCATGAGCGAGGTCGCCGGGAACAGGGCCTGCAGGAGTGAGAAGGTGTCCGAGCGCAGGCGTCCGAGGTTGACCTGGTCCAGCACGTAGGGCACCACCGTGGACATGACGGCCACGCCCAGCACACGTGCGACGGTGGGCAGGTCCACGAGGGCGGTGCCCGCCGTCGTGGCGGCCAGCGGCAGGTAGAGGAGGCTGCCCGCGGCAGAGGCCACCGCGAGGGAGTCGAGCCCCGAGCCGGCCCCCGCCACCGCCCGTCCGGTGAGGATGTAGGCGGCCCAGGCGCCCCCGGCGGCCAGGGCGACGAGGACCCCGGTGCGCTGGCCCGGCTCGGACATGTCCAGCCCCAGGCCCCCGATGGCGACCACACCTGCCAGCGCCACGACGACGGCGACCCGCGGGCGCCAGCCCCGTCCGGTGGCGAGGGCGACGACGACGGGCCCGAGGAACTCGAGTGAGACCGCCGTGCCCAGTGGCAGGAGCTCGATAGAGGCGTAGAACAGGACGTTCATCGTGGCGGTGGCGGCGCCGAAGGCAGAGCACACGGCCAGCTCGCGCGCTCTCCAGCGCCGCCGCCACGGGCGCCGCCACACGAGCAGCACGAGAGCGCCGATGGTGATGCGCCACCAGGCCACCGTGGTCGAGGGCATGAGGGCGAACAAGGTGACGGCGAATCCCGCACCGACGTAGCTCGACAGCCCGGACAGGACGACGAGGGCGGGGGCGGGCACGGCCCGCAGGACGGCGCCGGGTACGCGGGCCGGGTGACCGGGGCGGGGCGGGAGGCAGGCGGGCACGCGCCCCATTGTCGGCCCGCGCGGTGGCGGTGCCACGTATGTTTGCCTCACAGGCGCACGGTCGCGAGGTCATCACCACAGCCGCGCACGACCGTGGCCGGCACCGTCAGCGAGGAGGCGGCCGTGGAGCGCAGGCACGTCGTCGTCATGGGGGTCTCGGGGTGCGGGAAGTCGAGCACCGCGCGGGCGGTCGCGAGGAGGCTCGGCCTGCCCTTCCTCGAGGCCGACGACCTCCACCCGGCGCAGAGCGTCGCGAAGATGGCGGGGGGCACCCCCTTGACGGATGAGGACCGCTGGCCCTGGCTGGAGCGGGTACGGCGGTGGATGGACGAGTGCGCGGCCGACGGCGAGCAGGCGGTGGTCGCCTGCTCGGCGCTGCGGCGCGCCTACCGGGACGTGCTGCGCGGCGGGGGCGATGACGTCCTGTTCATCGAGCTCGACGTGCCGCGGGCCGAGCTCGAGCGGCGCCTGGCAGGCCGCCGCAGGCACTTCATGCCGGCGTCCTTGCTGGACTCGCAGCTGGAGGCGCTCGAGCCGCTGGGTGCCGACGAGCGTGGGGCGCGCCTCGTGTCCCACGCCGGCCCGCGCCGCACGGTCGAGGCGGTGCTGGCAGCCGTCCGCCGCTGCGGCGGCCCGACGGCGAGCGGCCCGACGTCCTGAGAGGCGGGGCAGCCCGCCCAGCCCCTGGCAAAGGCCCTGGCCCGGGGCGCTCCCCTCAGCCCAGGAGCGCGGCTGCCAGCAGCTCGACGGGCACGAAGCCGGCGGTGGTCAGCAGCACGCAGTCGCGGGCCAGGGACTTGGCGGTGCTGTACCGGGTGGCGTACATGAAGACGTTCTGCGCGCTGGGAAGGGCCGCCGTCGTCACCGGTACCAGCAGCCCGTGCCCCCGCAGCCCCAGCGCGAGCCCGATGGCGACGGCGAGGGCCGGCACCACCAGGAGCTTCCAGGCGACCGTGAGCCACAGGGCGGCCCCGCGCTCACCGCGGTCCTCGTCGTCCTCCGGCACGGTCACGGCGGGGGCGGTGGGGGCGGGGGCTGCACAGGTGGCGGGTGCGGCGGCGACAGAGGCGGGGGCGCTCGTGCGCTCCCCCGGCCGCAGTCGGGTCACCTGGGCGATGGTGAGGCGGCGTCGCACGCGCGGCGAGGAGGCGGCCAGGCTCATTCCCAGCGAGATCATCATGACGGTGGCGGCGAGGGAGCCGAGGGCGTCGAGCGCACCGGTGACGAGGCCGCCCAGCCACGCGCCCATGTCCCAGCCGGCGAGGTTGACGAGCAGCCCGACGAGGACGCCGATCAGCAGGGGGTTGCGCAGCGGCGCGATCCACACCCGGAGGCGCGAGCAGCCACCGGCGCCCGCCCCGGCGTCCTCGGGCTCCTGCGGCAGGCGCCTCGCCTCGGCCCAGTCAAGGACGGCGAAGGCCACGGGGGACAGGACGAGGAGCTGGAGCATGAGGACCGGGGCGATGGCGGCGGCGTCGCCCAGCAGGACGATGAGCACGGGGATGCCGAGGTTGGCGGCGTTGACGTAGCCGGCGGCGAGAGCGCCGATGGTGGCCTCGGCGAGGGGCCGGCGCAGGCCCCAGTAGTGAAGGGCGAAGGCGGTCAGCACCCCGATGACCTCGGCGGACAGCCCGACGATGGTCTGGCGCGACAGGACGGCGGCGAGGTCCGCCTGCGCCACGGTGGTCACCAGCAGGGCGGGGGTGGCCGCGTAGAAGCACACGCGGGTGAGCACGGTGTCGCTGCCGGCGGGCACGGCGTCGAAGCGCACGAGGACCCAGCCCACGGCGATGACGGCGCCGAAGACGGTCAGTCCCGCCAGGACCTCAGCCATACGGGGTCACAGGCTCGAGGTCGGCCCAGGTGGCGGCGTGGTCCGACACGACGAGGCTGCGCGTGCCCCAGGACGTCGCCCGCAGCGGGACAGCCACCGCACGCATGAGGTCGTCCGCGCCCAGGGGCACGCCGTCGGCGCCCAGGGGCCAGGGGTCGGTGAGCAGGTGGTCGATGCGGTGGCGTGGCCCGGCGGCGGGGAAGGTGGGGCCCTCACCCAGCGCACGGGCGACGCCCAGCCTGGAGAGGGCCTCGGCCCGCAGGTTGAGGTCGCCGGCGAGCAGGTGGGCTCCAGGCAGGGTGGACAGCGCGGCCCAGGCGTCGGCGAGCTGGGCGGCGGCGACGTCTGAGCGGGTGGCCAGGTGGGTGGAGGCGACGGCGAGCGGGACCGCGGGCGCTCCAGGCACTGGGGCGCCGGCGCCCACCGGTGTGGGCGCCGCACCTGTGTCGAGGGTCGCGGCGAGCATGACCCGCGCTGTTGAGGTCAGGACCCGGTAGGAGCGCGGGTTCCAGGCGGGGGCGCCGTCGCGGCGGGTGACGTGGGCGGGGCCGCGTCCCAGGCGGCGCACGTGCCACGAGCCGACGGGCAGGCGGCTGAGCAGCGCGTTGCCGAAGCCCGCCAGAGGCAGGCCGACGCCTCGCCTGAGGTAGCCCAGGACATCGTCGCCGGGAGAGCTCAGCGCGGAGCGCAGCGGGCGGCGCCGCAGCCCGGTGACGGCTCCGGCGTAGGCGGCGGCGAAGCGGTGGTGCCGCCAGCCCAGCAGGCGCGCCAGCTCGGCCGCCTGGTCGAGGCGGCCCGAGCGGGCCTGCCCGCGGTCCACCTCCTGCAGGGCGATGACGTCGGGGGCGATCTGTCTCAGCTGGTCGGCCAGGGCGGCTAGGACCTCCCGCGCGGCGCCCGAGTCGGCGAGGTCCGCACCCGCGAGCCGGGCGGTCGCCGGGTCGTGGACGGCACCTGCCCCGGGGCGCCCGTGCTGGAGGTTGAGGCTCAGGACACGGGTCACTGCCCTGCCTCGAAGGTGAGGCTGACGGAGTTCATGCAGTAGCGCTGACCGGTGGGGGTCTGGGGGGCGTCGTCGAAGACGTGGCCCAGGTGGCTGCCGCAGACGGCGCAGCGCACCTCGGTGCGCACCATGCCGTGGCTGGTGTCGGTCAGGAGGGTCACGGCCCGGCTGTCGCTGGGGTCGTAGAAGGACGGCCAGCCGCAGTGGGAGTCGAACTTGGTGGTGGAGCGGAAGAGCTCGGCGCCGCAGCCGCGGCAGCGGTAGACGCCCTCGCGGCGCTCATCCAGCAGGGCGCCGGTGAAGGGCCGCTCGGTGCCGGCCTCACGCAGCACGTGGTACTCGAGGGGATCGAGGAGTGCGCGCCACTGGGCGTCGGTGCGTGCAATGGCGGCGGGGTCGAGGCGGGGTGCGGGGTCGTTGCTGGCCACGTCACCATCGTGGACCGCGCCCGGCCCCCGGGGCTAGGGCGACCGCCCAGTGGGCACAGCGGCGCCCGTCGCACGGGCTCAGCGTCCGCCGCGTCCAAGTCCGGCGTCCTCGGCGCCCGTCGCGCGGGCTCAGCCCTGCGCATCCTGCCCGCGCTCGTCGAGGAAGGCGGCCTGGTCCGCGGTCGAGATGACCTGGGTCGCCTCATCCCGGAGCGGCTGCTCGCCGCGGTCCTGGCGGGCAAGGATGCGGCGTCGGCGCACCTTGCCGCGGCGGGCGCGGCGCACCGGGGAACGGCCCCGGGCTGCGGCGCGCAGGCGGGCGGCCTCCACGGGATCGGCGCCGACGGGCTCCTGCGGCTGCGTCGGCGCCTGGACAGCAGGCTGCTGCAGGACGGCCAGCTCCTCAGCGAGCCGGGCGACCTGCTCGGGCCGGGGGTCCTGGGAGACCTCGACCTGCTCGATCTCGACCCGGGTGCGCGGCAGGGCGTAGGGCGCCTCGCGCTGGAGCCAGTGGACGAGCTCCTCGCGCAGGAGGCACTGAAGGCTCCACACGCCCCCGGCGTCGGCCGCGGAGATGGCGACCCGCACGGTGACCGTGCCGCCGCTGGTCCCGGTGACATCGACGTCGGCGGTCCTGCCGTCCCAGGTCTGCGAGCCCTGGATGATCCGTATGGCCTCGGCCCGCAGGGCGGAGACGGGCACGCGCCAGTCGAGGTCGAGCTCGACGGTGCCGGTGTACTCGGTGGAGTGACGCGACCAGTTCTCGAAGGGGTTCTGCGTGAAGTACGAGGAGGGGTAGATGAGCCGACGCCCGTCCCACACGCGCACGACGACGTAGGTGAGCGTGACCTCCTCGATGACGCCGCGGTCGGTGCCGACCAGGACGACGTCGTCCACACGGATGGCGTCGGTGACGGCGAGCTGGACGCCGGCGAAGACGTTGCCGAGCGTGGACTGCGCGGCGAGGCCGGCGATGACGGACACGAGGCCCGCGGAGGCGAGCAGGGAGCCCAGGGCCAGGCGCGCGGAGGGGAAGGTCATGGCGGCGCCGACGGCACCGCAGACGATGACGACGGCCTCAGCCACGCGCCTGAGGACCTGGGCCTGGGTGGTGACGCGGTTGGCCCGTCCCTGGTCCCCGGCGCCGCGCACGCCCGCGACGACGGAGGACTCCACGGCCTTGAGCAGGGCGGTGGCGACGCCGGTGCCGGCGAGGATCACCCCGATGAGGAGCGCCTGGATGGCGAGGTCGCTCCAGGCGGGCAGGGAGAGGTTGAGGCGGGCGATGGCGGCACCGGTGTAGCCGCCGGCGAGCGCGCCGAGCACATCGAGCGGTGTGCGCGCGAAGCGGGCGACCTCGCCGTACAGGCTGCGGCGGTTCCCGAGGGCCTTGAGGACGGCGACGAGGACCACGGCGAGGACGAGTCCCACGAGGGCGCCGACGCCGGTGTGGACGAGGAGCCCCAGGACGTCCTCGGTGGCCTCGGCGACGGCCTCGACGGCGTCGGACGTGGGGGTGGGGGTGGTCATGGGCACAGCGTAGGCGGGGTGGCTGTGGTGGGCCTGTGAGGGTCACCGCCGGTGCTGCTGCGCACATCACTTCCCCACGAGACGTACTACGCCACACGTAGTACGCTGTACGTATGAACCTCAGGACAGGAGTTGCGCGGCCGTGATCAGCGCGGACGCCATTCGCGGCCACATCGACCTCATCGTGCTCAGTCTGCTGAGCACCAGCCCCTCATACGCCTACGAGCTCGCCAAGACCATCACCGAGATCGGCGGCTACACCATCAAGCAGACCACGCTGTACTCGGCCCTCAAGCGCCTCGAGGCTGCCGCCCTCGTCGCCTCCTACGCGGGCACCTCGGGCTCCGGCAAGCCCCGCACCTACTACCGGCTCACCGACGGCGGCGCCGCCCACCTGAGCGACAAGCTCAGCGAGTGGGAGGACACCAAGGCCCTCATCGACCGCTTCGCCGCCCGCGCCACCACCCTCTGACCCCTCCCCCGAAGGGACCACCCCGATGGACACCATCACCGCCTTCCTCGACGCCATGTTCGCCCCCTACCCCGCCACGCCGCGCCTGGCCGAGGCGAAGGCCGAGCTGCGGACCATGATGGAGGATGCCTACGCCGACGCGCTCAGCGCGGGCAAGACGCACAACGAGGCCGTCGGCCAGGTCATCACCGACTTCGGCAACCTCGAGGAGCTGGCGCCCGTCCTCGGCATCCTCCCCGAGATCCGCCAGGCCCAGGGCGCTCCGGCCGGCACGGCCGCTCACGGCGCTGCCCCCTGGGGCCCGCCGGCCGTCACCCTGCCCGAGGCCCAGGAGCTGGCCGAGGCTAAGCGCACCACCGCCCGCGCCCTGGGCAACGGCGTGGCTCTGCTCGTCCTGGCCGCGGTCCCGCTCATCACTCTGTCCGGCACGGCCCGTGGCGAGGGCCTGTTCGCGCTCACACCCGATGAGGCCGGCCTCCTCGGCCTGCCGCTCACGCTGGTCCTCGTCGCCGCCGGCGTGATCGTCCTCGTCCGGCGCAGCCGGGCCTTCGTGAGCACGCGACACCTGCTCGGCGGCCGCTTCACCCAGGACCCGATCGTCTCAGCCTGGGCGGAGCGCCTACGCATGGAGCACGAGGGGCCGCGCTCGCGCACCCTGGCCGCGGCCGTGGGCCTGTGGATCATCTCCGCGATCCCGCTCGTCAGCGCCGGCATCCTCTCCGACATGCCCGGACACCAGGACTACGCCCCCCTCGGTGCGGCCCTCACGCTGGTGCTCGTGGCCCAGGGCCTGCGGATCTTCCTGCCGACGAACTGGGCGGCCTCGACGCACAGCACCCTCACCAAGGAGGGCCGGGCCGCCAACGCCCCGGAAGGCTGGCACAGCGCGGACGGCCTCATCGGCGTCATCGCCGCCGCCTACTGGCCGCTCACCATCATCACCTACCTCGTGTGGTCCTTCGCCTTCGACGCGTGGGGGATGAGCTGGGTCGTGTGGCCGGTCGCGGGCGTCCTCTTCGGCGCGATCGCGGCCGTCGCCTCGGCGACGGCGCAGGCCCGGCGCAACCGGGGGCGCTGAACCCGGCGGCGCGCGCACAAGCGAAGGCCCGGGTCCTTGTGGGACCCGGGCCTTTCGCAGTGGCTCCGACCGGCGTCGATCCGGTGACCTTTCGATTTTCAGTCGAACGCTCTACCAACTGAGCTACAGAGCCGTGGACGCGCTCGGCCCGGCCATTGCTGACCGGGCCGATCCGCTTCCGCGACCTTGACGGGACTTGAACCCGCGACCTCCGCCGTGACAGGGCGGCGCGCTAACCAACTGCGCCACAAGGCCATATGAAGTTCGCACGAGCTGGTACCCCCAACGGGATTCGAACCCGTGCTACCGCCGTGAAAGGGCGGTGTCCTAGGCCGCTAGACGATGGGGGCCTGTTGCCCTTGGCGTCGTCGCGCCTCGAACCGGGTAGAACACTAAGGGCAGGATCCGCGGGTGCGCAAATCCCTCGGAGGTGACTCTGCTCACCGGCCTGGATGCTCGCCGGTCAAGCTCGCCCGCACGACGGCGTCGGGGCCCGCAGGCCGCGGCAGCCCGCCCCCGCAACCGCGCCCCGGCGCCTCCTGCCCCACGACCCGTGGCAGGCTGCTTCCATGAGCCCAGTGAGGATGTCGGAGGAGGACTTCGAGCGCGCCGTGCAGGACGCGCTCGACCGCATCCCCCCGGACCTGCTAGACGCCATGGACAACGTCGTCGTCCTCGTCCAGGACGAGCCGGAGCAGCAGACGCAGGAGGACGAGCAGGACGGCAGCGCGCTGCTGGGGCTGTACCTGGGCGTCCCCCTCACCGAGCGCGACGGCGGCTGGTCGGGGATGCTGCCGGACAGGATCCTCATCTTCAAGGGCCCGCTGGAGCGCTGCTGCGAGGACCGCGAGGAGCTGGTGGAGCAGGTCGCGGTGACGGTCATCCACGAGGTCGCCCACCACTTCGGGATCGACGACGAGCGCCTGCACGAGCTCGGCTGGGGCTGAGCGCCCCCACGCCACCAGGGCCTGGTGCCCACCACGAGGCACTGAGGCGTCCGAGGCCACAGCGCACGGGCCCCACACGCGGCGCGGCACTGTCGCAGCCGCCCAGCCGCTGCGCCGGCGCCCGTCGCGAGGAGGCGATCCTCACCCACGTGACGGATGGGGCGGGTTCCTCGCCGGCCACGCACCTGACGCTCACGCCGGTGCAGGCGCAGGAGGTGGCGCTCGCGCGCCTGGTCCTTCTTAACCGGCACACGCTCATCCTTGACGAGGCCACGAGCCTGCTCGACCCGCAGGCGGCCCGCACACTCCAGCGGACCCTGTCAACGGCGCTGGCCGGGCGCACGGTCATCGAGGTGGCGCACCGGCTGTACACGGCGCAGGACGCGGACCGGGTCGCCGTCGTCATGGACGGGCGGGTGGTCGGGCTCGGCACGCATGAGGAGTCTGGTGGCACTGGGCGGCGAGTACGCGAGCCTGTGGGAGGCCTGGAGCCAGGAGCAGCAGCCGCGCCCGGCGCCCCGCTAGGGTCAGCGTCATGACATCGCGCCCCCTGCCCCGTCGCACAGTCCTCGCGGGGCCCCTGGCGGCCGGTGTCCTCGCCGCCTGCTCCGGGCCCCCGGCGAGAGCCCCGGAGAGCGGGCCGGCGACGGGGCGATCGCCTGGGACCTTTCCCCGGGCCACGCCGTCGGCCTCCTCCTCCCCGGAGCCGATGACGCCC
This sequence comes from Actinomyces sp. W5033, assembly GCF_051303165.1. Taxonomy (NCBI): domain Bacteria; kingdom Bacillati; phylum Actinomycetota; class Actinomycetes; order Actinomycetales; family Actinomycetaceae; genus Actinomyces; species Actinomyces sp. W5033. The sequence continues at coordinate 42,550 of NZ_JBPPGD010000012.1, forward strand.
CCGCCCGCCTCCCCCTTGGAGGGATGGAGCCTGGAGGAGAGGGTGGGCCAGCTGCTCATGGTGGGCGTGCCGGCCCAGGGCGCCTCGCAGGAGCACGCCGAGATCGTCTCAGCTGTGCACGCCGGCGGCATCTTCCTGCACGGGCGCTGCACCCAGGGCGCTGGGGCCACGCGCGCCGTCGTCGCCTTCTACACGGCCCTGGCGTCCCGGGCGGCGCCGCTGGTCGCCACGGACCAGGAGGGCGGCGCGGTCCAGGTCTTGTCCGGCCCGGGCATGTCCACGCTCCCCGCGCCCGAGCAGCAGGCGCTGCTGGACCCCACAGCGCTGACCGTCCGCGCCGCCGGCTGGGGTGCGGAGCTCGCGGCGGCGGGGGTGACGATGAACCTTGCTCCCTGCGCGGACCTCGTGGACACGCTGGCACCGTCGGACAACGCTCCGATAGGCACCTGGGGCCGCCAGTACGGCACCGACGCAGCCACCGCCACGGCCGGGGTCCTCGCCTTCAGCGAGGGGATGCGCTCGGCGGGCGTGGAGCCGGTGGTCAAGCACTTCCCCGGCCTGGGGCGCGTCACCGAGAACACGGACACCGCCGCCCAGGTGACGGACTCGGACACGACCCGAGACGGCGACCCGGCCGTGAGCGTCTTCGCCGAGGCGGTCAGGGCGGGTGCCCGCGCGGTCATGGTCTCCTCAGCCACCTACCTTCTTATCGACCCCGAGGCCCCGGCCTGCTTCTCCCCCGTCGTCGTCACCGGCATGCTGCGCGGGGACCTCGGCTTCACCGGGGTGGTGATGACCGACGACGTCGCCGCGGCCGCCCAGGTGCAGGACTGGTCCCCGGCCGAGCGGGCGGTGCTGGCTGTACGGGCCGGCGTAGACGTGGTGCTGGCCTCCGCCGACGCCTCGGTGGCGCCCGAGATGGCGCAGGCCCTCGTGGCCGAGGCGCGGGCCGACGCGGACTTCGCGGCCCTGGTGGACCGGGCGGCGCTGCGGGTGCTCGCGCTCAAGGGCGTCCCGGGCGCCTGAGCGCGGCCGGACCTGGGGCGGGCGCCTCAGCGCATGACGGTCGTGCCCTCGCTGGAGGCACCGACCTTGAGGTACTTCGCGAAGCAGTCATCCCGGGGCAGGCCCTGGGCTGTGCACCAGGCGTTGGCCTCCTCTGCGGTGGCGAAGGGCTCGGCCACGACGACGACCCACCAGTGCCCACCGGTGTCGAAGACGGACCAGTCGTCGGAGCACAGCAGGATGGCACTCGGGTAGGCCTCCTTGAGGCTCATGTAGTGCTCCCAGACGGCGTGCGCGTCCCAGGTGGTGCTGTCAAGGACGAGTCCTGGCTTCTTCGATGACAGCTGCGGCACCCAGGTGCCGTCGAGCGGGCCGGAGACCGTGGCGAGGTCTGCGTTGGCCTGTTCGCGCAGGACGCCCATCCATATGGTGTCCATGGTTGCGGCGTCCGGGGCGCTGGCCGTGCTGAGTCGGACCGCTCCGGTGGCGGTGCCGGCACTGGCTGCTCCCGACAGGTCGCGGGCGACGAACAGCTCGGCGCTGTCGACGGCGATCTGGGCGGCACTGACGTAGTGGAAGGACGAGCCGAAGACGAAGGTGAGGTCCACACCCGAGGCGGGCACGGCGACGGGATCCGTACTCAGGTCGAAGACGGCGACGGCGGCAGCCACCCGGGTGGACGGGCTCAGGCTCGAGCCCTTGAGACCGGAAATGAGGGTGACGAGGTTGGAGACGCCGGACAGGACGTCGCCGTCCTTGCAGGTGGCAGTCACGTGCACGTCCACCTCGAGGCCGTCACCGTCACGCACGGCACGGACCTCGTAGACCGGGTCGGTGGCGCAGCGGGACACCGTGACAGACGTGGTGCTCGCCGTGGGCAAGGCAGGGGCCCCGGCCAAGGCGGTGGCGGAGGCCGAGGGCTCGGTGGAGCCGCTCGGGGCCGAGGGCGCAGGCCTCCCATCCCAGCGCCGCAGGGCGACAACGGTCACGGCACCCACGAGGGCGAGGATGAGGAGGCCGGCAAGAACCACGACCCAGACCCGGTGGCGACGACGTCGCACCGGCGTAGCGCCAACCGGGGACACGGTCGCGGGATGGGCAGTGGTGGGATGGTCCGGAGGAAGGTCCTGGGGCGGGGCCCAGGCGGTGGGTGCCTGCTGGCCGGCAGGCGCGGCCGCCCAGGTCGGGGCCTGCCGGCCGGGCAGCTCCGCTGCCTCCGGCAGGCCGGGGGCAGCGGAACCCGCCACGTCGTCGGCAACCGGCGCACCTTCCGGTGGGAGGACCACCTCGGCCGCGGTCCTGCGGCTCGCCTCGGCCAGCCAGTCACGCAGCCCCGGGTAGATCGCCGGGTTGGCCGCGAGCGCGGCGCGCAGGTCCGGGCGCTCGGCGGCGATCGCTGCTTGAAGGTGCTGGTCGGTGGTCGTCGCGGCGATGAGGGGGGAGGCGGCCCGGGCCGCCGTCTTGAGCTGTTCGGGACCCATGGGCAGAGCCTTCCGGTGCGGGAGCGCCCCGGCTCACACGGGTCGCACCTCAATGGTAGCCACCAACCCCGTCGAGGTGTCCAGGACCACATCGGCGCTGGCTGGGCGCACGCGTCCCGGTCCAGCGCCCGGCGGCCGCGCAGGTGTGAGAACCTGGCACAGGCACAGGCACGCGGGTACCGTTGCGCGCAGCACACGTCACTCCCTCACCAAAGGCTCCGTCCCACATGTCCCAGTACCAGCCACCCTCGGGTGGTCCCGGCTCCCAGCCCTCCCTCGGTGAGCTCGTCGCCCGGATCTCTGAGAACGTCACCGGCCTCGTCAAGGGCGAGATCGAGCTTGCCAAGGCCAAGGGCAAGCGCATGGCCATCGCGCTCGGCCTGGGCGCCGGCCTGCTCGCCGCCGCCGCCGTCCTCGCCCTGTACGCCTTCGGGATGATCCTCAGCGCACTCGCCTGGGCCATCGCCGAGGTGCTCTCGCCCTGGGCGGGCCACCTCATCGTCGCCGTGCTCCTGCTCGTGGTCGTGGCCGTGCTCGCCCTGCTGGGCCTCAACCGGCTCAAGACCGCCCAGAAGGACGTCCCCGCACCGCAGGAGGGGCTCAAGGCCGACGTCGCCGTCGCCACGGCCGCCCTGCAGGAGGGCCTGGAGAAGGGCGGCACGAAGTGAGCACCCACGCGCAGCAGCCCGCCTCCCCGCAGGTCACCTCAGCAGTGGGCACACCCTGCCCACCCCGTCCGGCCACCACCCCGGCAGGCGGGCACACCGGCCCCTCCGCCACCGAGATCGCGGCCCAGGCCCGCGCCCGACGCGCTGCGAGGGCCGCCCGGTCCCCCGAGGGGATCGAGGCCGAGCTCGCCGCTCGCCGCGCCCACCTCACCGCGGACCTCACCGCCCTGGGAGCACGCCTGGCTCCCCAGTCGCTCAAGGCGCAGGCGACTGCCTCCGCCCGCGAGGCCGTCGCCCAGGCGCGGGCGGGCATGGCCTCCGCCCTGGCCGCCTCCCGCCCCACCACGTGCGCTCAGGCCGGTGCCGCCGGTGCCGCCGGTGACGATGAAGGCTCCGGCTGCTGCGCCCCGGCACCGAGCGTGCTGGACCGGGTCCACCGCCTGTTCGACGACGCCCGCGACGGGGAGCCGACCTCGTTGGGGATCGTCACCGGCGCTGCCCTCGTCCTGGCGGGTGTGAGCGTGCTCGCCGTGGTCAAGGCTCTGCGCCGATGAGCCAGACCCCGTCCCCCACCCCGGAGGAGATCGAGGCCCGGCTGCGCACCGCACGGGCCGAGCTCGCCGCCAGCGTGGACGCCCTGGCGCAGCGCGTCTCCCCTCAGGCCCAGGCCCGTGCGGCCGGCGAGCGCTGGGGCGCGCGCCTGGCCCAGGAGCGCGACAGGCTCGTGGACCGGGTCAGCGCGCTGCACCACCGCGTCGTGGAGACGGTCGAGCGGGCGCAGGCCGGCGACGAGGACGCTCGGCGCACGGTCACGGCAGTGGCCGGTGGCACCGTGGCCGCGGCGGCGCTCGCCTCCCTCCTGCGCCGCTCCCGCCGCCGCTGAGGCCCGAGGGCGGGCCCGCGGGCCGCCGTCGGCCACCGCCTGAGCCATCGACGGCCCGCGGGGCGTTGTCCCTCACATGGCGCCGAATAGCCATTTGCGGCGGCGTGGATATAGGCTCGCCCCACGACACATTTGCCCACGTGATGCGCGCCTCGCGCGCCAGAGATTGTTGGAGGGGGTCGAGCCTATGGGGCGCGGCCGTCAGAAGGCCAAGGCGACGAAGGTCGCCCGCAAGCTCAAGTACTTCAGCCCGGAGACCGACTACGCGGCTCTCGAGCGCGAGCTCGTCAGCGCGTCCAGCGGTGCCGAGGTTGACGGCGAGACCGACTACGAGGAGCTGGCCTCCAAGTACAACGTGGACGACGACGAGTGGGACGACTCAGAGGAGAAGTGACCCGCTCACCATCACCGCTCCGGCGAGGGGAGGCACCCGTCGCAGGCAGGGGCCGGCAGGGAACACACCTGCCGGCCCTTGTGCTGTCTGGACGTCCAGCGCTCTGGGGCCCACACCCCTGAGCCCGCAGGCGGCCACCCCCGAAGGAGGGCTGTCACCTCCCCGCGGAGGATCCTGTGGGCCTTAGACAGCAGGAGGCCCACAGGCTGCGCCAGACCTCAGGCGGTGCGGTAGCTGCCGTGGATGTCCACGGCGCCGGCATCGACGCCCTTCGTGCCCGCGACAACGCGCCCACGCGGAACGTGCTGCTCGGCACCGTGCACCGAGCCGAGCACCCAGGCCGGCGCACCCGCCGCTGCCGAGACCCGCAGCACCTCGTCCACGGCCTCGGGGGCGACGACGGCGACCATGCCCACCCCCAGGTTGAGCGTGGACTCCAGGTCGTCCCACGGCACGCCGCCGAGCGTGCGCACGAGGTCGAACACGGCGGGCACCGTCCAGGAGCCGCGGTCCACCTCTCCCACGAGGCCGGCAGGCAGGACCCGGGCGAGGTTGGCGGCCAGACCGCCTCCGGTCACGTGGCTGAAGGCGCGCACGCGCAGCGCCCCGGGGTCGCAGGAGCCGACCGGGTCGATGGCCTCCACGAGGTCGAGGCACAGGGCCGAGTACAGGCGCGTAGGCTCCAGCAGCTCCTCGCCGAGCCTGCGGCCGAGCTCGGGCACGTGGCGGTCCAGCGCCCACCCGGCGTGCTCGACGACGCGGCGCACCAGGGAGTAGCCGTTGGAGTGCAGGCCGGAGGCCGCCAGGGCGACGAGCACGTCCCCCTCGCGCACCCGCTCGGCGCCGAGCATCCGCTCGGCCTCGACCACGCCCGTGGCGGCGCCGGCGACGTCGTACTCGTCGGGGCCCATGAGGCCGGGGTGCTCGGCGGTCTCCCCGCCCAGCAGGGGGGTGCGCACCTGGGCGCAGGCCTGCGCCACTCCGCGCACGATGTCAGCGATGCGCTCGGGCACGACGTGCCCGCAGGCGATGTAGTCCGTCATGAGCAGCGGGCGCGCGCCCGTGACCGCGATGTCGTCCACAACCATGCCGACCAGGTCCTGGCCGATGGTGTCGTGCACGTCCATGGCCTGGGCGATGGCGACCTTCGTGCCCACGCCGTCGGTGGAGGTCGCCAGCAGGGGCCTGCGGTAGGCGCGCAGCTCGGAGACGTCCACCATGCCGGCGAAGCCGCCCACGCCGCCGACGACGGCCGGTGTCATGGTCGCGGCCACCGAGGCCTTCATGAGCTCGACGGCGCGGTCACCCGCCGCGGTGTCCACTCCCGCGGAGGCGTAGGTGATGCCGGAGGAGGGCTGGGTGGGGGCGGTGCTCACGTGCGGGGTCCTTCGTCGGTCAGGGGTGTCGGTGCGGTGGAAGCCGGGGAGGCGGTGGTGACGGCGGAGCCGTTGGACAGGTCCGGGAGGGTGACCGTGCGGGGGGCCACGACGTCGTCGTTCACCGTGGCAGGACGTCGGCGGACGGCGGTGGGGACCCGGTTGACGGGCACCGTGCCCACGGCAATGCCCTCGATCGGTGGTGCGATGGGGTAGCGGCCGGTGAAGCAGGCGGTGCACAGCTCGTCCTGCGGCTGACCGGTGGCCTCGACCATCCCCTCGACGGACAGGTAGCCGAGGGAGTCGGCACCGATGGACTGCCGGATCTCCTCCACGCTCATGCCGGTGGCGATGAGCTCGGCGCGGGTGGCGAAGTCGATGCCGTAGTAGCAGGGCCACAGCACCGGCGGGGAGGAGATCATGACGTGCACCTCGGCGGCCCCCGCCTCGCGCAGCATCTTGACCAGGGCACGCTGGGTGTTGCCACGCACGATGGAGTCGTCAACGACGACGAGCCGCTTGCCCTCGATGACCTCACGCACCGGGTTGAGCTTGAGGCGGATGCCCAGCTGGCGCAGCGTCTGGGTCGGCTGGATGAAGGTGCGGCCCACGTAGGCGTTCTTGAACAGGCCCTGGCCGTAGGGGATGCCCGAGGCCTGGGCGTAGCCGATGGCGGCGGGCGTACCGGACTCGGGGGTCGCGATGACGAGGTCGGCGTCCACGGGGTGCTCACGGGCGAGCGCCGCCCCCATGGCGTTGCGGGCGGCGATGACCGAGCGGCCGGCGATCTTGGTGTCGGGGCGCGCGAGGTAGACGTACTCGAAGACGCAGCCGGCGCGGCGCGGCTGGGCGAAGCGCGTGGAGCGCACGCCATCGGCGTCGATCTCGAGGAGCTCGCCGGGCTCGATCTCACGCACGAAGGTGGCGCCGACGATGTCGAGGGCGGCGGTCTCGGAGGCCACCACCCAGCCACTGCTGAGGCGGCCCAGGACCAGGGGACGCACCCCGTGCGGGTCGCGGGCGGCGTAGAGCGTGTGCTCGTCCATGAAGACGAGTGAGAAGGCGCCGCGCAGCATGGGCAGGACGCGGCGGGCCGTCTGCGAGACGGTCAGGGGCGGCTTGGTGGCGATGAGATCGACGTCGGGCTCGACGCCGGTGGACACAAGGTCCTCGACGTCGTCCCAGCCCTCGAGGAAGCCGCGCTCGGAGACCAGGGCCATGAGGGAGGCGAGGACGGCCGTGTCCGTCGAGGAGCCACGGCCCAGCTCGCCGCGCAGGTCCTCGCCGTTGGTGGCGCGGATGCGCTCCATGAGCTGGCGGGTGTTGGTGAGGTTGCCGTTGTGAGCGACGGCGAGGGTGGAGCCGCCGGAGACGGGCCCGAGCATCGGCTGGGCGTTCTCCCAGGTGGTGGCGCCCTGGGTGGCGTAGCGGGTGTGCCCGACGGCGATGTGCCCGGGCAGGTTGGTGAGGATCTGGTCGTTGAAGACCTGGGAGACGAGGCCGAGGTCCTTGTAGACGAGGATCTTGGAGCCGTCCGTCGTGGCGATGCCAGCGGACTCCTGGCCCCGGTGCTGCAGGGCGAACAGGCCGAAGTAGCTCAGGCGCGAGACGTCCGCACCCGGGGCCCAGACGCCGAAGACGCCGCACTCCTCACGCACGGAGGCCTCGACGAGGTCACCAGGGTTCATCAGGCTCGTGGGGGCGGGAGGGGTGGTCTGGGTGGTGTCACCGACGCTCACCGGCACATCCTCCCACACGTCAACCCGGCCCTGCCCCGCGTAGGAGGAGGCGCGTCCCACTGCCACAGGCCCCGACGGCAGCCGGGCACCGCGGGAGGCGTGTCAGCGCACCAGGGTGAAGGAGGTGCGGGCGCTGGCGACGTCGGCCTCCACCAGCCGTACCCGCACGGCCTCGCCCACCGGCATGCCCGGGGCCGCGGGGTCCTGCGTCCCGTCCTCAACGCGGACGGCGGCGACCACGGCCGGCTCAGTGAGCATGACCTCGCCGCGGCCCTCGTGCCCGCACAGCAGCACGCCGTCGAAGACCTCGCCGATGTGGCCCGCGAGCACAAGCGCCTCGACGGCGGAGACCGCGCCCCGCTCGACCGCGCGTGAGCGGCGGCCCGCCTGGGCCATGGCCCCGGGCAGGCAGGGAAGGGCGTCCAGGACCCAGCCGGGCACCGGAGCCCCCGCGCAGGCCGCCACGCACACCTCCTCGCCGTAGCGGTCCACCAGGCGGCGCAGCGGCGCGGTCACGTGCGCGTAACGGGCGGCGATGGCCGAGTGGACCGCCTCCTGCCTCGCCGTGGGCGTCGGCCCGCAGCCGGGGCCGAAGGCGAGGTACCCGGCGCCGCGGAACAGGCCCGCGGCCTGGTCCATGAAGGCGAGGTGGGCGCTGACAGCAGGGTCGAGGCGGCGCACGAGCCCGGCATAGGGCAGGTCCTCGGGCCAGTCCACGCCCAGCGCCCGCGCCACGCGCCGCAGGCGCCGGTGGTCGTCGGGCTCGGCCGGCGCCATGGTGCGCAGGACGCCGACGCCGGCCTGCACCATGATCCGGGCCGCGCACATGCCGGTCAGGAGGGAGACCTGGGCGTTCCACCTCTCCACCGGCAGGGCGGCGCGGTAGGCCAGGCGGTAGGCCGCCTCAGCGCCGTCGGCCCCGCCCACCGGCACGCGGCGCACCTCCTGCTCCGGCACGGACAGGGACACGCCCCCGCGCAGCACCTCCTGCTGCTCACGCAGCCTGCCGACCTCGCTCAGCAGCTCAGGCAGGTCCTGCGGGACCGGCGCGGGAAGGCAGGAGGCGCCGTCGACGGCGTCCTGGACCTGGGCGTAGGAGAGCCGGGCGCGTGAGCGCACGAGGGCGCGCTCGACGTGGGCGCTGGTCACGGCCCCGGCGGCGTCAAGGCCGATGCTCCACAGGTAGCTGGGGCGGTCGGCTCCCGGCAGGAGGGAGGCAACCGAGTGGGACAGGGACTCGGGGTGCAGCGGACAGGCGCGGTCGGGGGCGTAGACGGTCTCGCCGCGCCGCCGCAGCTCGGTGTCGAGGGCGCCGCCGGGGGTGATGAAGGTGGTGGGTGAGGCGATGGCGTACAGGAGCCGGTAGCCGCCGTCGGCGTCCTGCGGGCCGCTCCGCTGGAGCAGGAGCGCCTGGTCGAGGTCCTGGGAGCCGGGCGGGTCGATGGTGACCAGTGGCAGGTCGCGGGCGTCGCGCACCGGCAGGCCGTCGCCGTGCCCGCGGGCCACAAAGCGCTCGGGGCCGCCCGTGCGCCAGTCCCGGCAGGCGGCCTCGGCCTCCGCCAGCGCCGCGGCCGGGAAGGCCTCGGCGACCTGGTGGCGCTCACGCAGGGCGTCCAGGGCGGCGACGACGGCGGCGGGCGGGGCGGTGTAGGCGCTGAGCCGGGGGCGGGGCATGGGCTGAACCTACCGAGGGCGCCGACCAAGCGCGGCCCGGTAGGTGGGCCCATGCCCCGCCCGGTCAGGCGGCGTCGGCGGCCACAGCGTCACCGTGCGAGCGGGCCGCCATCTGCTTGAGCAGGACCACTCCGGCGCAGGTGATGACCGCGCCGATGGCGATGGACAGGACGAACCACAGGATGTTGTCGATCGCGAAGAAGACGAAGACACCACCGTGCGGGGCACGCGAGCCCACGTGCATCGCCATCGACAGAGCACCGGTGACGGCACCACCCACCATGGCGGGCGGGATGATGCGCAGCGGGTCGGCTGCGGCGAAGGGGATGGCGCCCTCGGAGATGAAGGAGGCGCCCAGCAGCCAGGCGGCTCGGCCGTTGTCGCGCTCGACGTCGGTGAACAGCCGCGGGCGCAGGGTCGTGGCCAGGGCCAGGGCCAGCGGCGGCACCATTCCGGCGGCCATGACGGCGGCCATGATCTCGTAGGAGGCGGTCGTGGCGGCGGCCAGGCCGGCGGTGGCGAAGAGGTAGGCGGCCTTGTTGACGGGCCCGCCGAGGTCGAAGCACATCATGAGGCCGAGGATGACGCCGAGGATGACCGCGGAGCCGTTGTCAGCCATGGCGGTCAGCGAGGTGGTCAGCCAGCTCATGAGGGAGGACAGCGGGCCGGCGAGGATGACGTACATGACGGTGCCGACGACGAGGGTCACCGACAGCGGGATGACGACGACGGGCATGAGGCTGCGCAGCCAGCGCGGCGTGCTCAGCCCGGCGAGCCAGGCGGCCATGTACCCGGCGAGGACGCCTCCGATGAGGCCGCCGATGAAGCCGGACCCGGTGGCGAGAGCCGCCAGGCCCATGACGAAGCCGGGGGCGATGCCGGGTCTGCCGGCCAGGCCGAAGGCGGTGTAGCCGGCCAGGGCCGGCACGAGCAGCCCCATGGAGGCGCCGCCGAGGAGGGAGAAGACGGCACCGAGGTAGGCGGCCAGGGCGGAGCCGCCCAGGGCGTGGGGCGCCGCGTAGGCGGGGTTGGCGAGGTCGGGCAGGTTCCACAGGCTGGCCGCCGCCAGCCCCTCGTCGCTGTTGCCCATGACGATCGTGTGGGCGGTGGCGCCGATGTCGTAGCCGCCGAAGAGGAAGCCCAGGGCGGTGAGCAGACCGCCCGCCGCGACGAAGGGGATCATGTAGGACACGCCGGTCATGACCGAGCGCTGGAGGCGGCGGGCCCAGTGGACCTTCTCCTCGGCGACGGCCTCCCCTGAGGCGCCGGGGGCGCCGGCGGGCACGGTCGGGGCCGCGGGGTCGTCAATGGCGGCCAGCGCACGGTCGATGAGGGAGGCGGCGTCGTTGACGGCCGCCTTGACGCCGACGTCGACCACCGGCTTGCCGGCGAAGCGCTCACGGCCCTTGACGGGGAGGTCGTGGGCGAAGACGACGGCGTCGGCGCGCTCGATGAGGGCGGGGTCGAGCCAGTCCACCTTGCCCGATCCCTGCCCCTCGATGTGGACCTCGACGCCGCGGTCCTTGCCGGCCTGCTCGAGGGCCTCGGCGGCCATGAAGGTGTGGGCGATGCCGGTGGGGCAGGAGGAGACGCCGACGATGAGGCGGCCGGGGCCCGCCGCAGCGGGAGCGGCCTGAACCTCGGGGGCCGGGGTGGCGGGCGCGTGGGCCGCCTCGGCGGCGAGGAGCTCGGGCTGGACCTGCTCGGTGACGATCCGGGCGACCTCCTCGCTGGTCGCGGCCGAGCGCAGGGCGTCGGTGAAGTCGCTGCGCATGAGGCCGCGGGCGAGCTTGGCCAGCAGCTGGAGGTGGAAGTCGTCAGCGCCGTCAGGGGCGGCGATCATGAAGACGAGGTCGGCGGGCTGCTCGTCGGCGGCGCCGAAGTCGACCGGCTCGCTCAGGCGGGCGAAGCCCAGCGAGGGGGCCAGCACGTGCGGGCTGCGGCAGTGCGGGATGGCGATGCCCCCGGGGATGCCGGTGGGGGCGGTGGCCTCACGGGCGCGGGCGTCGGAGGCCAGGCCCTCGGCGGTGGAGGCACGGCCGGCGGAGGCGACGACCTCGGCGAGGTAGCCGATGACCTCCGTCTTGGCGGAGCCCGCCGGCACGTCGAGCCGGACGAGCTCAGGGATGATGAGCGGAACGCTCGTTGCGGATGAGGTGGGGGACATGCTGCTTCCTTGGGTGGCGTGGGTTGGCGGTGGTGAGGGAATCGGTGCGTGCTGGGGCCCGGTCAGCCCAGGCGGGTGACGACGGCGCCCGCCTGGGGCAGGTCCTGCGGGGTCGGCAGCCGGGTGCCGGGCAGGGAGGCGGCTGCGGAGCCGTAGGCCATGGCGGTGGCGAGGCGGCCCGGGGCGTCCTCACCCCGGGTGTCGGCCAGGACGTACCCGGCGACGGAGGAGTCCCCCGCCCCGACGGTGGAGCGCACAACGATGGCGGGGGCGGTGGCGTGCCAGGCGGCCTCGTCGGTGACGAGGACGGCCCCGGCCTCGCCGAGCGTGGCCATGACGGCGCCGATGCCGGCAGCAACGAGGACCCGGGCGGCCTCGACGACGGGGCCGAGGTCTCCGGCCAGTGCCCCCTCCTCCAGCACCATCGCCCTGTCGGCGGACAACCCGGCCAGCTGGCCGAGCTCCTCGCCGTTGGGCTTGATGAGGTCGGGCGCCGCCGAGGGCAGGGCAGCCACCAGCGCGGCGAGCGGGGCGTCGGAGGTGTCCACGGCGATGCGCAGCCCCGGTGCGGCCTGCCTCAGCAGGTGCACGAGGCGCGCGTACCAGTCGGTGCTCACCCCGGGGGGCAGTGAGCCCGACAGCACCGCCCAGGACGGGGCGGCGTCCGCGGCGGGCGATGCCACCGCCTCGATCAAGGCGGCCTCGACGGCCTCGGTCTCGGCGGCGCTGAGGCCGGCTCCGGGCTCATTGAGCTTCGTCGTCGTCCCGTCGGGCTCGGTGACGGCGGTGTTGACCCGCACGGATCCGCAGACGGGCACGGCGTGGGTCCTCACGGTGGCGTCGCCGGGCACCACGGCGGCGGCGATGGCGGCCAGGAGGGGGTCGCCGGGGGGTGCGGGAAGGACGGAGGTGACCGCGAGCCCGGAGGCGGCGAGCACCCGGGCCACGTTGACGCCCTTGCCGCCGGGCTCGATGGTGACGGAGGCGAGGCGGTTGACGCCGCCGCGCTGGAGCGGTCCGGGCAGGGTGACGGTGCGGTCGAGGGAGGGGTTGGGGGTGAGGGTGGTGATCATGCGACGAGGACCTCCGTTGCGCAGTCGGTGAGGCGGCGGGACAGGGCGGTGGGGGGCGGGGCATCGGTGACCAGCAGGTCGGTGTCGGCCAGGTCGGCGAAGGAGACGAGGTGCTCCTGACCGGTCTTCGTGGCGTCGGCGAGGACGACGACGCGGCGGGCGGCGCGCACCATGGCGGTCTTGACCGCCGCCTCGTCCGGGTCGGGTGTGGACAGGCCGTGCTCGGCGGACAGGCCGTTGGTTCCCAGCACAGCGAGGTCAACCCGCACGCAGGCGAGGGTGGCCAGGGCCTCCGGCCCGACGGCGGCCTGCGTGATACCACGCACCTCACCGCCCAGGACCCGCACGGTGAGGCCGTCCCTGCCGGCCAGGCGGGCGGCGGTGAGGACGGAGGAGGTGATGACGGTCAGGGACAGGTCCTCCGGCAGGATCCGGGCCAGGGCGCCCACTGAGGTGCCGGCGTCGAGGATGAGGGTGGAGCCGCTGGCGAGCGCCCCCCGCTCGAGCAGGGCGGTGAGCGCCGCTGAGGCGATGCGCTGCTTGGCCGGGGCGGCGAGGTGCTCGCGCTCGGCGACGGCGGTCTCGGGCAGGGCGAGGCTCGTGGCGGCGACAGCACCGCCGTGGACCTTGCGCAGGGCTCCGGCGCGGTCCAGGGCGGCGAGGTCGCGGCGGATGGTCTCAACCGTGACGCCGTGGTCCGCGGCGAGGTCCACGACCGTGACGCGCCCCTCGCGGGCGACGGCATCGAGGATCGCCTGCTGACGCTGCTCGGCGCTCATCCGACCTCCTCGTGCCGGGACAGCCACCGTCGGCTGTCCGTCCGATCACCAGAGTATGCCCGTTCGGGCACGTTGGGAAGAGGAAACGTCGTCATATGTTTGAATCAAAGCGATTCTGGATGTCCGTCCGGGCATTCTTGTGACTGAGGGCGGGCATGAGCCCTGCGGGCCCTGCTCGCGCCGCCGTTCAGACCCGCAGGAGCGGCAGGTAGGGGCTGAGGTCGCAGCGCTCACCGGAGGCGTGCAGGTCCCCCGCGGCCACCGCCTGGTCCCAGGTGAGGCGGCCCGCGGCCAGGGCGAGCCAGGTGGTGGGGTCGGTCTCGACGACGGAGGGCGGGGTCCCGCGGCGGTGGACGGTGCCGGCCACGGCCTGGGTGACGCCGTAGGGAGGGACCCGGACCTCTACCGCCCGGCCCGGGGCGCAGGCGCTGAGCTCCTCGAGGGTGTAGCGCACGGCGGTGGCGTCGCGCCGCCGGCGGGCTGAGCGCTCCAAGGGGCTGAGGCCCGCGGGCGGCTCACCGCCGCCGGCGCGGACGTCGTGCTCGGCCGCCCACTGGCGCAGGGCGTGGGCCCCCGCGCCAGGGTCAATGCGTCGTCGTGCTGCCATGGCCCCGACCCTAGCGCCCAGGACCCCGGGCGCCGCCGGGGACGGGCCTCGGCGAGGGCGTCGCGTGCCGAGCCCTCGCGCCGTGCCCCGGGCGGGTGGCTCGGGGACGGCGCGAGGGCTCAGGAAGGTGCGGCCCTGGCGGGCGCGGCTCAGACGATGCCGTGCTGGATCATCGCGTCGGCGACCTTGGTGAAGCCCGCGGCGTTGGCGCCCAGGACGTAGTCACCGGGGTGCCCGTAGGCCTGCGCGGCCTCGACGCAGGAGTCGTGGATGTCAGCCATGATGCCGGTGAGCCTGGCCTCGACCTCCTCGAAGCTCCAGCGGGTGCGGGAGGAGTTCTGGCTCATCTCCAGCGCCGAGGTGGCCACGCCACCGGCGTTGGAGGCCTTGCCGGGGGCGTAGAGGATGCCCGCAGCCTGGAAGGCCTCCACCGCCTCGGGGGTCGAGGGCATGTTGGCACCCTCGGCGACGACGCCGACGCCGTTGCGCAGCAGGGTGACGGCGTGGTCGCCGTCGAGCTCGTTCTGCGTCGCGCAGGGCAGGGCGACATCGACCGGCACGTCCCAGGGGCGGCCCTGCGTCACCAGGCGGGCGCCGGGCTTGCGGGCGACGTAGTCGGCGACGCGCCCGCGCTCGACCTCCTTGACCTGCTTGAGCAGCTCGAGGTCAATGCCGCGCTCGTCAACGACGTAGCCCGAGGAGTCGGAGAAGGTGACCGGGTCGGCGCCGAGCTGCTGGAGCTTCTCAATGGCGTAGATCGCCACGTTGCCCGAGCCGGAGACGGCAACCTTCTTGCCCTCGAGGCTGTCGCCCCTGGTGGCGAGCATGGACTGGGCGAACAGGACCGTGCCGTAGCCGGTGGCCTCGGTGCGGGTGAGCGAGCCACCCCAGGCGACGGGCTTGCCGGTGAGCACGCCGGCGTCGTAGCGGTTGGTCAGGCGCTTGTACTGGCCGAACATGTAGCCGATCTCACGCCCTCCAACGCCGATGTCGCCGGCGGGCACATCGGTGTCGGGGCCGATGTGGCGGGACAGCTCGGTCATGAAGGACTGGCAAAAGCGCATGACCTCGGAGTCGGACCTGCCGTGCGGGTCGAAGTCGGATCCACCCTTGCCGCCGCCGATGCCCTGGTCGGTGAGGGCGTTCTTGAAGATCTGCTCAAAGCCAAGGAACTTGATGATGCCGGCGTTGACGCTCGGGTGGAAGCGCAGGCCCCCCTTGTAGGGCCCCAGGGCGGAGTTGAACTCGACGCGGAAGCCGCGGTTGACGTGGACCCGGCCGGCGTCGTCAGTCCACGGGACACGGAACATGATCTGACGCTCAGGCTCGACGATGCGCTCGAGGAGCGCGTTGTCGGCGTAGTCGGGACGCTTGGCGATGACTGGGTCGAGGGACTCGAGGACCTCTCGGACGGCCTGGTGGAACTCGGACTCGCCACGGTTGCGGGCAACGACCTGCTCGTAGACCTTTTCGACACTCTCCTGCATACGGGACTCCATTCATCGAATCGTGTAGGGCGGCCGGGACTGCGCCGCGGCGCCCACTGACAGGCTCCCACTCGGCCGGAAACTGAGATGAAACATCTCATTCCAGGGGACACCGGGCGCTGGTTTTGTGGTGGGGGAGGGAGAAACAGAAAAGCAACGAAACAAAAAAAAAAGACCC
>NZ_JBPPGD010000012.1:58070-74305 GCF_051303165.1 Actinomyces sp. W5033
GGGGGGGGTTTTTTTTTTTTTTTGGTTTGTCGTCCGAATCTCCCGACGGCGCCGCGACCAAGACAGCGCGCCTCACAGCGCGAGGTAGTGCTCGTCGTCGACCGGCTCGAGCCACTCGTTGGAGGCGTTCTCACCGGGCACCGCGAGCGTGATGTGGCTGAACCACGAGTCCGCCTTGGCACCGTGCCAGTGCTTGACCCCGGCGCGCGCGAAGACGACCGTGCCGGGCTCGAGGGAGACGGCCGGCGCCCCCTCCTCCTGGTACCAGCCCGAGCCGGCCGTGCACAGCAGCACCTGGCCGCCACCGCTCGTGGCGTGGTGAATGTGCCAGTTGTTGCGGCAGCCGGGCTCGAAGGTGACGTTGTGGACACCGATGACGCAGGCAGGGTCCTCCACCAGGGCCTTGAGGAAGCTCGCGCCGGTGAAGTACTGGGCGTAGGCAGTGTTGGGCTCGCCCTTGCCGAAGACGTTGACGGCGTCGAAGGCGCTAGCGTCCGGGGTGCTGGTGCTCATGCTGGTCCTTCCCGCGCGGCTGGCTGCCGCGCCACAGCCCAGGATAGGCACCGCGGCCCCGCGCTCACACTGCCCCGGGCTCACGCCCCGCGCCCGGTGGCCGCCAGCCGCCCTGCCGGGGGCGACGCGAGCAGCTGCGGGCCGGCGGGATCGCCGTGCGCGACCATGACCGACCAGCCGTGGACCACCTGCGGCCCCGCGAGCACCTTGCCCGTCCCCTCGTCCCAGATGTTGCACTCGGGCTCGGCCCAGGCCGCCGTGTCCACCAGCCGCCGCCACACGAGCCCCTCCCTGGCCGTCGGCAGGGCGAACTCGACCGGCTCGTCGTCCATGTTGACCAGGACCGCGAAGTGGTCGTCCGGGGCGTCGATGACCAGGCTCACGGCCCGGTCGCCCTCCTGCGGCGAGGACTCGCCGTCGGGACGCCGGAACAGGTAGGACACGTCGTCGCCACCGGGCTCGACGCCGCCCCACCGGGCCTGCTGGAGCGCCGGGTGACGCTGGCGCATCCGCATGAGCGCCGTGGCGAAGCGGAACAGCGGGTTGACCGTCGCCGACGGTGAGGCGAGCTCCCCGAGGTTGTCGTGGTAGGCCCAGTCCTCGCCCTCGACCACGCTCACGCCCTGGGGCCGGGACGAGCGGATCATCGCGTAGTTGTTGCGCATGGCAACCGACTCCAGGGCCCAGGGGTTGTTGTTGCCGTTCTGGGTCCGGCCCATCTCGTCACCGGCGACCACCATGGGCACGCCGCGCGAGAGCATGAGCACCGCCCAGAGGTTGCGCAGCCGCTGGCGGCGCAGCACCTGGCTGCCCCCGCTGTCCCAGGACAGGTTGTCGTCGCTGCCGCCGTCGGAGGGGCCGAAGGGCCAGTCCTCGCCGTTGTTCTTCTCCTGGTAGGACACGAGGTCCGCCATGTTGAAGCCGTCATGGGCGACGACGAAGTTGACCGAGCGCTGGGGGCCGTCGTTGTCCTGGAAGTGGTGGTAGTCACCGTTGACGACGTCGATGAAGGAGGCGGTGTTGCCGTCGCCCTTGGTGAAGCGGCGCACCGCGTCCCGGTAGCGGCCGTTCCACTCGCCCCAGCCGCGCGGGAAGTTGCCGACCTCGTAGCCCCACAGGTCCCAGGCCTCGGCGATGACCTTGATACCCCGCTCACGGGCCAGGTCCGCGATGGCGACCAGCAGCGGGTGGTCGGTGAAGAAGCGCCTGAGGCTGCCCCAGTCGTCGGGCTCCGCCTCCTCGGGCAGACGCCCCAGGACGGTGGCGAGGTCAAAGCGGAAGCCGTCCACCCCCATCTGGTCGCTCCAGTACCGCAGCGAGTCCAGGACCAGCGTGCGCGCCGTCTCGGAGGAGTAGTTGAGCTGGTTCGCCGTGCCGGTGGCGCCGTCGACGAGCATCTTGTCGCTCGTCATCTGGTAGTACTCAGCGGTGGCCAGGCCACCGAGGCTCGTGAAGCCGGTCGTGGCGGCGTCCCCGTTCCAGTTGCCGCCCTCGGCCGTGTGGTTGTAGACGACGTCGAGGTACACCTCGAGGCCGGCGGCGTGGAAGGCGTCAACCATCTCGCGGAACTCGCGGGTGGGACCGCCCCAGGAGCGGTCGGCGGCGTAGCGCCGCGAGGGGGCGAAGAAGGCCAGGGTCATGTACCCCCAGGAGTTGGTGGCGCCGGCGCGCCCGGACTCGGAGGCGTTGGTCTCGTGGACGGGCAGGAGCTCGAGGGTCGTGACGCCTGCGGCCTTGAGGTAGGGGGCGAGCATGCCCACGCCCTTGTACGTGCCCTGGTACTCGGCGGGGATGTCCACAACGCCCTCGAAGCCGGGCTCCCCGGCCAGCAGCTCGGTGAGGCGGGCCGCGGAGGGGTGGCCGGTGAGCTGGTCAACCCCGGCCTCGTAGATGACGGTCTGCTCGGCGCGCAGCCCGGGCCGGTCCGGGCGGCCCCCGGTGCCGGGGCCGGCCTGGGGGCGGTCGTCGCTCTGGGCGATGACGACGCCCTTGGGGGCGTAACGACCGGTGTCGATGAGACGGCGGGGCACGCCGTCCACGTCGTCGCCGCCGGTGCCGAACACTCCGCCGTCCACACCGAGGTCGGCCAGGCGGTCGGTGAACAGCGTGTGGGTGACCTCGCGCGAGTACGGGTCGAAGAGGAGCTTGTTGGGGTTGAAGCGGTTGCCGTCGGCGTCGAGGTCGGCGAGGAACCCGGCGTCGGAGCCGGGCACCCAGGCCTCGTCATAGGGCCAGTTGGGCCCCCAGGCGCGCAGCCCGATGAGCGAGCCGGGCCCGAGGCCTGCCAGGCGGGCGCGCCACACGCCGTCCTCACCGCGGGCGGCAGCGAAGGAGGCCACGGCGTCCGCCCCCAGGGCCTGCGGGTAGACCTCGACCTGCAGACGGGTCGCGGCCGGGGCGCAGACGGCGACTGTCACAGCGCCGTCCTCGTCCAGGTGGGTGCCGAGGGGCCAGGCGGCGTCAGCCCAGGTGCTCTCGTCGAGTGCGGTCACATGAGTCATACGGCCATCGTCCCACGCGGGACGTGCGCGTGGGGGCTGCTGTGAGACTCAGAACAGCGCAGGCAGCGTGCCCTCGACGCCCTCGCGCAGCTCGGCGAGGTCGAGCATGAGCGGGCGGCCACAGCCGCCGTCGGCCAGCAGGTCCGTGCCGGAGACGACAAGCATGTCCCCGCCGGTGGTGCCGATGCGGGCCCACGGCACGCCCTCGGCGCCGGCCGCGGCCTCGACCACAGGCACCGCGGCCTCGTGGACGGCGAGGAGCGCGCGCGCCCCGGACTCGGAGAACAGGGCGGTGAAGTCGTCCACGCCGTCGCGGCTCTCAATGGGGGCCAGATCCACGCTCGCGCCCACGCCGTGGCGCAGCACCGCGTCCACAAGGCTCTGCACGAGGCCGCCGGCGGACAGGTCGTGGGCCGCGCGCACGAGCCTCGTGCCGTCGGGCAGGTCCGCCTCGCTCAGCGCCACGAGGACGCGGCCGAGGGCCATCTCCGCCTCCAGGTCCACCTTGGGGGGCAGGCCTCCGAGGTGGTCGTGCACCACGCGCGCCCAGGCCGATCCGTCCAGCTCGTCGGCGGTGGCGCCCAGGGCGATGACCGCCAGGCCCTCCTCGAACCAGCCGGAGGGGTTGGCGCACCGCACGTCGTCCATGACTCCCAGGACGCCGACGACCGGCGTCGGGTTGATGGAGGAGTCGATGAGCCCCTTGACCTTGCCGTGCGAGTTGTACAGGGAGACGTTGCCGCCGGTGACGGGCACACCCATCTGCTGGCAGGCGTCCGCCAGGCCGGTGATGGCCTCGACGAGCTGCCACATGGCGTCCGGGTCCTCCGGGGAGCCGAAGTTGAGGCAGTCGGTCACGGCCCGGGGCGTCGCACCGACGGTGCAGACGTTGCGGTAGGACTCGGCCAGGGCCTGGGCGGCGCCGGTGGCCGGGTCGAGCTTGGTGAAGCGGCCGTTGGCGTCCGTGGAGATGGCAACGCCGCGGCCGGTGACCTCATCGACGCGGACGACGCCGGCGTCGTCGGGCTGGGACAGGGCGGTGTCACCGCGCACGAAGCGGTCGTACTGGTTGGTGACCCAGGCGCTGGAGGCCTGGTTGACGCTGGTGACCAGGGCCACCGCCTGCTCGGAGAGCTCCTCGGCGGTGGCGGGGCGGGCCAGGCGGTCGGAGGAGTCCGCGTTGAGGGCGTCCTGCCAGGCGGGACGGGCGTAGGGGCGGTGGTACGTGGGGCCCTCGTGGGCGACCGTGCGGGGATCGACGTCAACGATGCGCTCACCGAAGTGGTCGATGGTGAGGCGGCCGGAGCCGTTGACCTCACCGATGACGGCGGCCTCGACGTCCCACTTGTCGATGACGGCCATGAAGTCGTCAAGCCTGTCGGGGGCGACGACGGCCATCATGCGCTCCTGGGACTCGCTCATGAGGATCTCGCCCGCGGTGAGGGAGGGGTCTCGCAGGAGGACCTTCTCAAGATCGACGTGCATACCGCCGTCGCCGTTGGAGGCGAGCTCGCTGGTGGCGCAGGAGATGCCCGCGGCGCCCAGGTCCTGGATGCCCAGGACGAGGTCCGCGCCGAACAGGTCGAGGCAGCACTCGATGAGGACCTTCTCCATGAAGGGGTCGCCGACCTGCACGCTGGGGCGCTTGGCGGGCATTCCGTCCTCGAAGGACTCCGAGGCGAGGATGGAGGCGCCGCCGATGCCGTCGCCGCCGGTGCGGGCACCGAAGAGCACCACCTTGTTACCGGCGCCGGAGGCGTTGGCCAGGTGGATGTCGTCGTGGCGCAGGACGCCCACGCACAGGGCGTTGACGAGGGGGTTCTCCTGGTAGGAGGGATCGAACTCGGTCTCGCCGCCGATGTTGGGCAGGCCCAGGCAGTTGCCGTAGCCGCCGACGCCGGCGACGACGCCGTGCACGACCCGGGCGGTGTCCGGGTGGTTGGCGGCGCCGAAGCGCAGCTGGTCCATGACGGCCACCGGGCGCGCCCCCATGGAGATGATGTCGCGGACGATCCCGCCCACACCTGTGGCGGCACCCTGGTAGGGCTCGACGAAGCTGGGGTGGTTGTGTGACTCGACCTTGTAGGTCACGGCCCAGCCGTCGCCGATGTCAACGACGCCGGCGTTCTCACCCATGCCGACCAGCAGGTGCTCCCTCATCTCGGGGGTCACCTTGGCGCCGAACTGCTTGAGGTGGACCTTCGAGGACTTGTAGGAGCAGTGCTCGGACCACATGACCGAGTACATGGCGAGCTCGGCGTTGGTGGGGCGGCGCCCGAGGAGGTCCTTGATCGAGGCGTACTCGTCGTCCTTGAGGCCGAGCTCGCGGTAGGGCATCTCCTGGTCGGGGGTCGCGGCGGCGTCCTGGACCGTGTCCGGGTGCTCGACCGGGCGGAGGTTGTCGACGTCGGCGGGGGTCTTCGCGGGCTCGAGTGCCATGCGGCTGCTCCTGTGGGCAGGTGTGGGAGTGGGCCGCCTCAGAGGATACCCGTGGTCCGGACGGGCCACCCCACCAGCCGGCCCGGGCCCACCGGGACGGGGCGCGGCCGGCACCTGCGCAGGCCCGCCGGGCTCGAGCCACCACCTCAACACACCCCTGAAAGTGCTGCGCATCACAGTCAAACAGGGCAGGATTTCGGCATGAGAACCATCGACGTCGCCCCACTTCCCCTGTCGGACCTTGAGAGCCACCTCGACGAGGTCGCCGTCCGTCGGCTGCACGACGGCGTCGAGGCCGCCCACGCCCTCCTCGACAGCCGCACCGTGTGGACCATCACCCCGTCGGCCGCCGCCTCCTCCGGCCCCGCCGAGACCGTCGCCCCTCTCGTGGGCTACGCCCGGGGGCTGGGCATCGACGCCCGCTGGCTGGCGCTCGACGCCCCCGCCGACTTCATCACCCTGGCCACGCGCCTCAACGACTTCCTGCACGGCACCAGGGGCGACGGCGGCAAGCTGGGGGACAAGCAGCGGGACCTGTACGAGCACGTCCTGGCCTCCAACGCGGACAACGTCATCGAGGACGTGCGCGAGGGCGACGTCGTCATCCTCCACGACCCGGCCACAGCAGGCCTGGCCAAGGCCTTCAAGCGCGCCGGCGCCACCGTCCTGTGGCGGCTGCACGCCGGCGTGGCCGACGCCGGCGAGGCCGGCCAGCACGCCTGGGCCTTCCTGGACCGCTACCTGGAGGACGCCGATCTCATCATCGCCTCGCGCCCGGAGTACCTCCCCCCCTACGTCGAGGAGGAGCGCACGGCCGTCATCGCCCCCTCCGTCAACCCCGACTCCCCCAAGAACCGGGTTCTCGACCTCGACGAGGCCCGCTCGGTGGTGCGCCTGGCGGGATATGTTGCCGGCCAGGCGCCCTTCGACGCCGTCCCCTTCATCCGCGAGGACGGGCGTCCCGACGCCTTCCGCGGCCTGGCCGATGAGGAGGCCTTCGGGCTTGACACGCCCGTGCCCGAGGGTGCCCGGACGATCACCCAGGTGCAGCGCTGGGACCGTCTCAAGGGCGGTAAGGAGCTGCTGGACGCCTTTGCCGCGCACATCGGCCTGCTGCCCACGGACGCGCACCTCGTCATTGCGGGACCGGTGCCCGACCCCCACCGCGAGCCGGCCGCGGTCGCCGTCCTGGAGGAGATCACGGAGAGGCTGGCCACGCTGCCGGAGTCCACGGCGGCCCGGGTGCACGTGCTGGGGATCCCGAGCACGGACCGCGAGGTCAACGCCACCATCGTCAACGCGCTTCAGCGCGTGAGCACGGTGGTCACTCAACGCTCTGTCGTCGAGGCCTTCGGCCTGACCGTGGCGGAGGCGATGTGGAAGAAGGCTCCGGTGGTGGCCTCCGCCGTCGGCGGCATCCAGGAGCAGGTCGAGGACGGCGTCACGGGCTCGCTCGTTCCCGCAGGTGACGACCTTGCGTGGGCGACGGCGGCAGCCGACCTGCTGCTGTTCACAGAGCGGGCGCAGGAGATGGGAGAGGCGGCTCACGAGGCGGTGCGCCGCCGTTACCTGCCGGACCGCCACCTCATCGAGGTGGTGGACGCGATCGCCCGCGCGCTCGACTAGGCGCCGGGCGGCCTCGCCGCCGCGACGGCGGGCCTGCGGGTGGCAGCGGCAGACACGGCAGGAGTTATCCACAGCTCGGGTCCACAGCCTTGTCCACATATGGTTGTGGAGGCCGGGATGACACCATTCTCCCTGTGAGTAGCCGGGACCGGCCCCCTCCCGGGCGGCGCCGCAGCGTCTACCGGACGCCACCCCAGCCTCGCCACCCCCATTACCAGGCTGCTCGCAGCGACGTCAAATCGTTGCTATTCCAACGGTTTCCCACCCCCCACCCTGCCCGGCAGCCACGGCCGCCAGCGTCATTCCGGGCGAAACAAGACGTGCGCTCACCACGGTCACCGGGCCGGCCCTAGGTCCCCCGCGCGAGCCGGACGCACCCGGGGCGTCCACAGTCCTGCGAGATTATCCACAAGGGCCCACCGCACACAGACCGCCCGCCTCGCGAGGTACCGCGCTGCCAGCCTCGGCAAGACAGAGGGCGGCGCCACCCCGGGAAGGAGTGGCGCCGCCTGCCGCTGCGTGGGGCCGACCTTGGCCTCAGGCCCCCACCAGCATGCTGATCGCTGACTGGAACAGCCTCAGGCCATCCGTGCCCGTGCGCGGGCCCGTGGGAGAGTCCGGCCCGAAGCCGGGCTCCACCGCGTGCTCCGGGTGCGGCATGAGGCCCACGACGTTGCCGCGCGCGTTGCGCACACCGGCGATGTCATTGACCGAGCCGTTGGGGTTGAGGCCCACGTAGCGGAACACCACGTGCCCCTCCCCCTCAAGACGCTCGACGTCCTCCGGGGAGGCGATGAAGTTGCCCTCGCCGTTCTTCAAGGGGACGGTGATCTCCTCACCCTGCTCGAACAGGCCCGTCCACGCCGTCGACACCGACTCCACCCGCAGGCGCTGCTCACGGCACAGGAAGCGCTGGTGGTCGTTGCGGATGAGAGCACCGGGCAGCAGGTGCGCCTCGGCAAGGATCTGGAAGCCGTTGCAGATGCCCAGCACAGGCATGCCCTTGCCCGCCGCCTCGATGACCTCGTCCATCACCGGGGCGAAGCGGGCGATCGCGCCACAGCGCAGGTAGTCGCCGTAGGAGAAGCCTCCGGGCACCACGACGGCATCGACCCCGCGAAGGTCCGCGTCCTTGTGCCACAGCGAGACCGGCTCGGCGCCGGCCAGGCGCACCGCACGCAGGGCGTCGACGTCGTCCAGCGTGCCCGGGAAGGTGATGACGCCGATGCGGGCCATCAGGCCTCCTCGCCGTCGGCCCGCACGGACACGACGTCCTCGATGATCGGGTTCGACAGCAGCGTCGAGGCGGCCTCGGACGCGGCCGCCAGGTGCTCGTCAGCCACCGGCCCCTCAACCGTCAGCTCGAAGCGGCGTCCCTGGCGGACAGCGGTGAACTGGTCGAATCCGAGCCGCGGGAGGCTCCTGACGACGGCCTTGCCCTGAGGGTCAAGGATCTCGGGCTTGGGCATGACCTCGACGACGATGCGTCCCATCGGTCCTCCTGGTGACGGGGTGGGAACAGGCAGGTGCAGGGCAAGACTACCCGGCACGACGCAGCCGGGCCCCGGCTGAGGCCGTGAGGCGGGACGCGTCCCGCCTCACAGGGCCAGCGGCGCCCCCGTCAGTCGCTCATAGGCCTCCAGGTAGCGCTCGCGCGTGCGCTCAACCACGTCCTCGGGCAGCACCGGCGGCTGCGCGCCCGAGGACCGGTCCCACCCGGAGCCCGGGCCCGTGAGCCAGTCGCGCACGAACTGCTTGTCGAAGGAGGGCGTCACCCGGCCCTCGACCCACTCGTCGGCGGGCCAGAACCGCGAGGAGTCCGGGGTCAGCACCTCGTCACCGAGCACAAGGGCGCCGTCCGTGCCCGCACCCAGCTCGAACTTCGTGTCAGCCAGGATGATGCCGCGCTCGGCCGCGATGCCGGCCGCCCGCGAGTACAGGGCGAGCGTCACCTCCCGCAGCGCCGTCGCCGTCGGCTCCCCCACCATCTCGACGACCCGGTCGAAGGAGACGTTCTCGTCGTGCTCGCCCAGCTCCGCCTTGGCCGCTGGGGTGAAGACCGGCTGCGGCAGGCGCGAGGCCTCCACCAGGCCCTCAGGCAGGGACACGCCGCACACCGACCGCGAGGCCCGGTACTCCACCAGCCCGGAGCCGGTGAGGTAGCCGCGGGCCACGCACTCCACCGGGTACATGTCCAGCCGCCGGCACACCATCGCCCGCCCCGCGACCTCAGCGGGCACCTGCGTCACCGAGACCATGTGGTTGGGCACGACGTCCGCCAGCTGCTCGAACCACCAGGCGGACATGGCCGTGAGCACCTTGCCCTTGTCCGGGACCGGGGTGGACAGGATGAAGTCGTAGGCGCTGATGCGGTCCGAGGCGACGACGAGCAGCACGTCCTGGCCGGCCCAGGGGCCGCCGTCGGCGGGG
Source organism: Actinomyces sp. W5033 (assembly GCF_051303165.1). Classification (NCBI taxonomy): domain Bacteria; kingdom Bacillati; phylum Actinomycetota; class Actinomycetes; order Actinomycetales; family Actinomycetaceae; genus Actinomyces; species Actinomyces sp. W5033. The sequence goes on from NZ_JBPPGD010000012.1 coordinate 67,580, forward strand.
ACGTAGACGTCGCGGACCTTCCCGGAGGACACGTGGGTCCAGCCGGCGAGGGCAGGGGCAGGAGGGATGACAGGGGCGAGGCTCATAGGCACATCGTGCCACCCGCGGCTCAGCGGCCGGCAGCGATGTCCGTGCGGTACTGGGCACCATCCAGGTGCAGGCGCGAGACGGCCTCGTAGGCGCGCGAGCGGGCCTGGCTGACGTCGGAGCCCAGGGCGACGACGGACAGGACGCGACCGCCGGTGGCCACCAGCTCGCCGTCGTCGTCCAGGCCCGTGCCGGCGTGCAGGACGTGGACGCCCTCGACGGCCTCAGCCTCCTCGATCCCGGTGATGACGCCGCCGGTGGTGACCGTGCCTGGGTAGCCGGGGGCCGCGAGGACGACGTCCACCGCCGCCTGCTCGGACCAGGTGGGGGCGGGGACCTCGCTGAGGGTGCCGGTCGCGCAGGCGAGCAGCAGCTCGGGAAGTGAGGAGGTCAGTCGCGCGAGCACCGCCTGGGTCTCCGGGTCCCCGAAGCGCACGTTGAACTCCACGACCCGCAGCCCGCGGCTGGTCAGCGCCAGGCCGCAGTACAGCAGACCGGTGAAGGGCGTGCCGCGGCGGGCCATCTCGTCCACGACGGGCTGAGCGACCTCACGCACAACCTGCTCGCTCAGGTCCTCGGGCGCCCACGTCAGGGGCGTGTAGGAGCCCATCCCGCCGGTGTTGGGGCCGGCGTCCCCGTCGGCCAGGCGCTTGAAGTCCTGGGCCGGGGTGAGAGGGCGCACGATGGCCCCGTCGCACACGCAGAACAGGGAGACCTCCGGGCCGTCGAGGAAGTCCTCGACGACGACGCGCCCGCCCTCCTTGTCGAGGCAGGCCAGGCCGTGAGCCAGAGCCGCCTGGCGGTCGGAGGTGACGACGACGCCCTTGCCGGCGGCCAGGCCGTCATCCTTGACGACGTGGGGGGCGCCGAAGCGGTCCAGCGCCGCCTCGAGCTCCTGGCGGTTGGCGCACACCGCGGCCTCGGCCGTGGGAACGCCCGCCGCCTCCATAACCTCCTTGGCGAAGGCCTTGGAGCCCTCGAGCCGGGCAGCCTCAGCGCCGGGGCCGAAGACGGGCACGCCCGCCTCGCGCAGGGCGTCGGCGACCCCCGCGACCAGCGGGGCCTCGGGGCCGATGACGACGAGGTCGGCCTTCATCTCCTGGGCGAGGGGAACGATGTCCTCAGCGCTGGTGGCGTCTGCCTTGATGGTGGTGGCCGTGCCGCCAGCGGGAAGCACGACGGTCGCGATACCGGGGTTGCCGGGGACGGCGACGAGCTCGGTGGTGGGGGCGGTGGCGAGGGCGCGGGCGAGGGCGTGCTCACGCGCGCCGGAGCCCAGGAGCAGGATCTTCACGGCCTCAGCCTAGATGAGCACGTCACCGCCGACGAGCCATCACATGGCCATCCCGTGCAGGCACGCCCCGCTGGCCCGCTCCCGCCGTTCCGCTCGACTCCGCTGGGCGCCCTCACGCGGCGGTGTCCTGGAGCGTCAGGTGTCCACACAGCGGACATGGACCGGGCCCTCCGACGACGACGCGGCCGGCGCCCACGCCATCACGCGGTTTCTCACCGGCCGGCCGCCCACCGTCCCGGTCATGTCCGCCGCGTGGACACCCCGGGGGTGGTGCCGGAGAAGGACCCCACCACGGTCGAGGGCCCTGTTCGAGTTGTCCACAGGCCAGCCTGAGCCCTCGCAGTAGTCCGCTTGCCTTCCCCATGCTGTGCGTATGGACAGTGTCAAGGGCGGCGAGGCCATCCTCGCCCGGGTCCGCGAGCACCTCGGAGCCGTGCGACAGGCTGACCTGCGTCTGAGCCGTCAGGGTCGCCGCGTCGTGCAACGGCTTGTCGAGTCGGGCCTGCTGCGTCGTCACCCCGGCGGGCTCATCGCCGAGCCTGGGGTGGACGAGCGCGTCCTCGTCGCGCGTCTTCACCGTGGGCTGGTGACGTGCCTGCACGCCGCCGACCACTACCACCTGCCTGTGCCCTCGCGCCTGGGGCCGGTCCACGTCCTGACCCCCAAGGGCAGCACGGTGGCACGGCTGCACCACGAGCGCCTCCATGAGACCCGCGGGCGCTCGACCGCCCCGCCCCGGTCCTTCCCCGTCGTCAGCGAGGCGAGGTGCGTTGCCGACCTGCTGTGCTGTGCCGAGGAGTGGACGGCGATGGTCGCCGTCGACGCCGCGCTGCACCGGGGGCGGGTCACGGCAGAGCAGATCGCGTCCTACCTTCGCGGTTCACGCCGTCATCTCGGCCGGGTGCGTCTGTCGCGCGCCAGCGCCCGGTCGCGCAGCCCGCTGGAGACGCTGGCACGCATCCAGCTCCAGGACGCGGGGCTCCCAGTGGACGATGGCGTCGTCATCGGCGGGGTGGGTGAGGTGGACCTGTTGGTTGGTGGCGGGCTGGTCATCGAGCTCGACGGCTACGGCTACCACTCGGACCTGTGGACCTTTGAGCACGACCGACGGCGCGACCGCGAGCTGGTGCGTCAGGGCTACACGGTGCTGCGCTTCACCGCCAACGAGGTGCGCTCGGGTCGGATCGTCGGCGAGGTGGCAGGCGTCCTCAGGGCGCGCGGGAGCGACGGGCGCTGACGGCGTGGCCCGGAGGAGCGGCCCCCGTCCGTGTGGAGCGTCAGGTGTCCACACAGCGGACATGGACCGGGCCCCCCGACGACGACGCGGCCGGCGCCCACGCCATCACGCGGTTTCTCACCGGCTGACCGCCCACCGTCCCGGTCATGTCCGCCGCGTGGACACCCCGGGGGATCACCGTCCCGGGACCCGTCGGCCCCCACCGCTGCGAGCGCGGCGCCGGCGCCGCACCAGGCCGTCGCGCCGCTGAAGGGCGTGATAGGGCCCCCGGCGGAGCCGGGGGCCCTATCACAACAGGCTCTCAGAGGCTGAGAGACTCACACGGCTCAGGCCTTGGCGGCCTCGATGCGCGCGCGGAACTTGGCGAGCTCCTCACGGATCGCAGCGGGGACCTTGTCACCGAACTTCGCGAAGTACTGCTCGGTGTCCTCCATCTCGGCGGCCCAGGCGTCCGGGTCGATGTCGTACATCTTGGCCCAGTCGGCGTCCGTGACGTCCGTGCCCTCGAGGTTGAAGTCCTCGCGCTTGGGGTAGATGCCCGTGACGCCCTCGATGCCCTCGACCTCGCCGGCGGCGCGGCGCACGATCCAGTCCAGGACGCGGGAGTTGTCGCCGTAGCCCGGCCAGAGGAACTTGCCGTCCTCGTCCTTGCGGAACCAGTTGACCTGGTAGACCTTCGGGAAGTTCTCGCCGAGCTGCTCCTGGATCTCGAGCCAGTGGCCCCAGTAGTCGGCCATGTTGTAGCCGCAGAAGGGCAGCATGGCGAAGGGGTCGTGGCGCAGCGAGCCGGCCTTGACGTCCGTGGCGGCGGCGGTGACCTCGGAGGCCACGGAGGCGCCGATGAACACGCCGTGGGCGGGCGAGTACTGCTCAGCGACAAGCGGCACGTTGGAGGCGCGGCGGCCACCGAAGAGGATCGCGTCGATGGCGACGCCCTCAGGAGCCTCCCAGTCGGGGCAGATGATCGGGCACTGCGAGGCCGGGGTGGTGAAGCGCGAGTTGGGGTGCGCGGCCTTCTTGCCCTCGGCGGCGTCCGCCTTGGTGAAGTCGTTGCCCAGCCAGTCGATGAGGTGCTCGGGCTGCTCGGCGTCGATGCCCTCCCACCACACGTCGCCGTCGTCGGTGAGGGCGACGTTCGTGAAGATGGAGTTGGCCTTCATGGTCTCCATGGCCATCGGGTTCGTCTTGTAGGACGTGCCTGGGGCGACGCCGAAGAAGCCGGCCTCCGGGTTGATGGCGCGCAGGCGGCCGTCCTCACCCTGACGCATCCAGGCGATGTCGTCGCCGACGGTCTCGACCTTGTAGCCCTCGATGGTGGGCTGGAGCATGGCGAGGTTGGTCTTGCCGCAGGCCGAGGGGAAGGCGGCGGTCACGTGGTACTGCTTGCCGGACTTCTCGTCGGTCAGGCGCAGGATGAGCATGTGCTCGGCCATCCAGTTGTCACGGCGGGCCATGGTGGAGGCGATGCGCAGCGCGTAGCACTTCTTGCCCAGGAGGGCGTTGCCGCCGTAGCCGGAGCCGTAGGACCAGATCTCGTTGGTCTCCGGGAAGTGGGTGATGTACTTCTCCTCGTTGCAGGGCCAGGTGGTGTCCTCCTGACCCGGGGCGAGGGGGGCGCCGACGGAGTGAACGGCGGGGACCCACGGACGGCCCTCGTTGATGAGGTCCATCGCCTTGGTGCCGGTGCGCGCCATGATGCGCATGTTGACCACGACGTAGGGGGAGTCGGTGATCTCAACGCCCAGCTGGGAGATCGGGCCACCGAGGGGACCCATCGAGAAGGGGATGATGTACATCGTGCGGCCGGCGTAGGTGCCGTCGAACTTCTCGTTGAGGATGGCCTTCATCTCGGCCGGGTCGTACCAGTTGTTGGTGGGGCCCGCGTCCTCCTCCTTCTCGGAGCAGATGAAGGTGCGGGACTCCACGCGGGCGACGTCGCTCGGCAGGGAGCGGGCCAGGAAGGAGTTCGGACGCTTCTCGGGGTTGAGGCGGGTGAACATGCCCGACTCGACCATCTCGGAGGTGAGACGGTCCCACTCCTCGTCGGAGCCGTCAGTGAAGTAGACCTTCTCCGGCTTTCCGAGCTCCGCGATACGGATCGCGAACTCGATAACGTCCTCGGGAGCGTTGGCGGGCGCCGCAGCGCGAACGTCCTGGGCGGTCACAGTCATGTGTGAGTCCCTTCCTTGGATTATTGACTCTGGTGGTCAGAGCCAATCCTCTCTCAGATGGGTGCGGCTTTCACCTCCACTTAGGTCCCTAAGAGCGAAATCCGCGCCAACCGGACGCGTGGTCTCTATCACAGGGCGTGAGGCCGCTCCTCCAGGCCGCCCGTCGCGGCTAGCGTCATCCCGTGCCCACCCTGCCCCGACACCGCCCCGCGCTGCGCCGCCACCGCACGCTCGCCCTGACCGGGCTGGCCGCCGCCACCCTGGCGGGCTGCACGGCGCATATGGACATGACGCTGAGCGAGGAGGGCACCTACGACGTCGTCCTCGACATACGCGACTCGACTGGCACCGTCCTGACCGCGGGCACCAGCTGCGCCGACTACGCCGACCCCGCGCTCGTCGGGGCACCCGAGGGCACGAGCGTCACCTCCCGGCCGGTCGGCTCCGACACCGACCCCAGCGGCATCGGCTGTGAGGTGACGATTCGCGGTGTCGCGGTCCCGGAGGCCTCCGCCGTCGGCACCTCACCGGAGGGCTCCACCCCGCTGGTGGTGCGCGACGGCGACCTCTACGTCGTGGACCTCTCGGCACTCCAGGGTGCCTCACAGGCTGAGGTCGCCACCGGGCAGGACGGTCAGGCCCCGCTGGCCGGGGCGGTTGACGCACGCGTGAGCCTCACCTTCCCAGGGGCGGTGGTGGAGTCGGGCGGCGGTCTCGTCGAGGGCAGCACCGTCACGTGGTCCGACGTCGAGGTCCTGTCCTCCGGTGTCTCCGCTTCCGGCTACGCGTCCCGCGGCGTCGGCCTGGGCCTGTGGGACCGCTACTGGGGCTGGGCAGTCGGCGCCGTGGCACTGGCCGGGGCGGGGCTCGGGGCAGGGGCCTGGCACCGCTGGACGCGGACGCGGTGAGCGGCGCCCAGCGGTAGGGGTTGGTCGGGCGCGGCCAGCTGGCACGGTCCGGCTCCCCTTTCTCTACCGCGTGAGGCCCGTCACGAGTACACTCCCGTCATGAGAACCCATTCCCTCCGGCGGCGCCTGGCCGCCGTGGCCCTGCTCCCCGCCGTCCTCGCGCTGGGTGCCTGCGGCATGAAGTACGACATCACCATCCACGAGGGGGAGACGGTTGACGTCTCCGTCCTCATGTGGGGCAGCGGGCTCAGCGAGGAGATGTGCTCCCAGGACAGCACCCTGAGCGACACCGGTTACGCCATGACCTCGACCTTCACCGAGCACGACGGGCAGCCGGCCTGCGAGTCCTCCGCCACCGGACTGACGCTGTCCCAGGTCAACGGCGAGGGCGACGACATCCGCATCACGCACGAGGGTGGCCTCTACGTGCTTGATGCCGACTTGGGTGACGTGGGCGGCCAAGCGAGCAGCTACGCGGAGCTGGACAGTGAGGGGTCCTCGGACTTCGAGTCCACCCTCACCGTGACCTTCCCGGGCGAGGTGACTGAGGCCTCAGGCAACGCAGTCATCTCAGGACGTTCCGTGACCTGGAACCTGCTGGAGGACAGCGGCGCGCTGCACGCCGAGGGCAAGGACTCCGCCGGGCTGGCAGTCGAATGGGTCATCGGCGGGATCGTCGGGGTGCTGGCGCTGGCCGGCGTCATCATCGGCCTCGTCCTGGCCTCACGCAGGAAGAAGGCTTCCGCCACCTTCCCGGCCCAGCCTTACGGTCAGGCACCCCAGTACGGCCAGCCCGCGCAGCCCTACGGCCAGCCGGCCCCGTACGGGCAGGCACCCCAGTACGGGCAGGCGCCCCAGGGCTACGGCCAGCCGGCCCAGTACGGGCAGGCGCCCCAGCCCTACGGTCAGGCACCCCAGGGCTACGGTCAGGCACCCCAGTACGGCCAGCCCGCGCAGCCCTACGGCCAGGCACCCCAGGGCCAGGTGCCTCGCAACGGCCAGGACGCCGGGCCCGGGGGGGGGGGGGGG
>NZ_JBPPGD010000013.1:0-7896 GCF_051303165.1 Actinomyces sp. W5033
CCCTGCGCCGCGGGCTGCGGCGCAGGGCTCCACCATGTCACGGCCGGGTCGGGGACCCGCTGCCGCTCATGCCGAGTGGGGTGAGGGCGGCGTCTTGCGCGAGACGAGGACCTGGTCGACCAGGCCGTACTCCTGGGCCGCCGCAGCGGTGAGGATCTTGTCGCGCTCGAGGTCCCGGTGGACCTTGTCCACGCTCTGGCCGGTGTGGGCCGCAAGGGTCTGCTCGAGCCATGAGCGCATGCGGTCGATCTCGTCGGCGACGATCTCGATGTCAGAGGCCTGGCCCTGCACCCCCTCCATGGCGGGCTGGTGGATGAGGATGCGGGCGTTGGGCAGGGCGAGCCGCTTGCCCGGGCTGCCGGCGGCGAGCAGGACGGCGGCTGCCGAGGCGGCCTGGCCCAGGCACACGGTCTGCACCTGCGGCTTGATGTACTGCATGGTGTCGTAGATGGCCGTCAGCGCGGTGAAAGAGCCGCCAGGGCTGTTGATGTACATCGTGATGAGGCCGTCGGGGTCCTGGGACTCCAGGACGAGCAGCTGGGCCATGACGTCATCGGCGGAGGCGTCATCGACCTGCACCCCGAGGAAGACAATGCGGTCCTCGAAGAGCTTGGAGTAGGCGTCCTGGCGCTTGAAGCCGTAGGCGGTGCGCTCCTCGAACTGCGGCATGATGTAGCGCGCCGTCGGCAGCTGCGTGGGGGCGACGGCCTGGAGCTGGCGGCCCAGGGCGTCAAAGTAGGGGCGGGAGCCGGTCATGTCAGTTGTCTCCGTTCTGCTGGCCGATCTCCCGGCTGGAGCGCACGATGTGGTCGACGAAGCCGTACTCCAGGGCCTCGGTGGCGCTGAACCAGTGGTCGCGGTCGGAGTCACGCAGGATCTCCTCAACCGTGTGGCCCGTGTTGGCTGCCGTGATCTCGGCGAGCTCCTGCTTCATCTTGATGATGAGGTCCGCGTTGATACGGATGTCCGTGGCGGAGCCGCCCGCGCCACCTGAGGGCTGGTGCATGAGCACGCGGGCGTGGGGGGTGAGGTAGCGCTTGCCCTTGGCGCCGGCCGAGAGCAGGTGCTGGCCCATGGAGGCGGCCAGGCCGGTGGCGACGGTGGCGACGTCGGGCTCGACGTACTGCATGGTGTCGTAGATGGCCATGCCGGCGGTGACGGAGCCGCCGGGGCTGTTGATGTAGAGGTAGATGTCGCGCTCAGGGTCCTCGGCGGCCAGCAGCAGCATCTGGGCGCAGATGGCGTTGGCGTTGTCGTCACGCACCTCGGAGCCGAGCCAGATGATCCGCTCCTTGAGCAGGCGGTTGTAGATGGAGTCGGTCAGGCCGAGTCCGGCACCGGGGCCGTCGGCGGCGCTGGGCGTGAAGTGCTCGCTCACGTCAGTCCTCTCGTGTTCGTTGACGACAACGCTAACGCCCCCTCACCCTCGCCCATGCCCGTCCTTGGACCGGTTTCGCTCACGGCCTGACGCCCGGGGACCGGGGAGTGTGAGATAGCAGGATCACACTGGCCTCCAGGCGAGGAGAGGGTAACCTAAGCCCCGGTTATTCACGGTCCTAGGAGTGACAATGACGACGAGTCCGGCCCGTCCCGCCCGCCAGAGCCCGAGGCCGGGTAGCGCCTCGGCGCCCCACGGCACCCGTCAGGCCCCGGAGGCCACGCGCATGCAGGGTCACTGGCTCCTGGCCACCCTCGGCAAGCGGGTGCTGCGGCCAGGCGGCATCGAGCTCACCCGCCGCATGCTCCAAGCGGCCGCTCCTAAGGCCGGGCAGCGGGTGGTCGAGCTGGGCCCCGGCGTGGGCCGCACCGCCGAGCTGCTGCTGGCCTCCCGCCCCTCCTCCTACCGGGGCGTGGACCCCAACCCCGAGGGACGCGAGCAGGTCACCAAGGTCCTCCAGGGGCACCCCGGGGCCGAGTACGTCGTCGCCGACGCCGCCCACACCGGGCTGGCGGACGCCAGCGCCGACCTCGTCGTCGGCGAGGCCATGCTCACGATGCAGTCCGACGCGCACAAGCGCGAGATCATCGCCGAGGCAGCGCGCGTGCTGGCCCCGGGCGGGCGCTACGCCATCCACGAGCTGGCACTGCGCGGCGATCTCACCCCCGACGAGATCGAGGCCACCCGCAAGCAGATCTCCCGCACCATCAGGGTCGGCGCCCGCCCGCTGCCGCTGGAGGGATGGGCCGCACTGCTCACCGAGGCCGGCCTGGTCGTGGAGTGGAGCGGAACCGCCCCCATGCACCTGCTCGAGCCCCGGCGCCTGCTCCAGGACGAGGGCCCGATCGGGGTGGCCCGCTTCCTGCTGCGCATGGCCCGTACCCCAGGGGCACGGGACCGGGTCCGGGCCATGCGTCAGATGTTCCGTCTCCAGGGCGAGATGCTCAGCGCGGTCGCCCTGGTGGCCCGCAAGCCCACCGAGGTGTCGGGAGCGTGACCTCCTGTGCGGCCGCAGCGCCCGCCGTCACCCACGGTACGGGCACCGACCTGGCGATGGAGCACGTCACCATGGTGCGCCGCGGCCTGACGCTGGTGGAGGACCTGTCGGTGTCCGTGCGTCCGGGCCAGACACTGGCGGTGACCGGCCCCTCGGGGGCGGGCAAGACGACACTGCTGCGGGCCGTTGCCGGCCTGTGCGTCCCCGACGGCGGCACTGTCAGCCGCCCCGACGGGCGCCTGGCGCAGGTCTTCCAGGAGCCCCGGCTACTGCCCTGGTACTCCGCGCACCGCAACATCTCGCTCGTCGTCGACGGTCCCACGCCGGACCTGGTCGCGGTGCAGTGGCTGGAGCGGGTGGGTCTGGCCGGTGCCGGCCACCTGCCTCCGGCGCGGCTGTCGGGCGGCATGCGCCAGCGCGTGGCCATCGCCCGGGCGCTGGCCGCCACACCGAGCGTGCTGCTCGTCGACGAGCCCTTCTCGGCACTGGACCGCCCGTTGGCCGCTGCGCTGCGCAGTGACCTCATCGAGCTGCTGGCCGACCAGCACGTGGTGACCGTCTGGGTGACCCACGACCCCCAGGAGGCCGAGGAGGTCTCCCACCTCCACCTGCACCTGGACGGACCACCCGGTACCTGGCGGCTGAGCACCTGAACCGCCCCTGACCGGCATCCCCACCACCGACCGCACGCCCACCACCACCGCACGAACCCACCACGACGCACCCGAAAGGGCCGGAATCATGATCAACCGCCGCCACCTGCTGACCCTGGCCGGACTGACCGCCCTGGTCCCCGCCACCCTGGCCGCCTGCGCCAAGGACGACACCTCATCCTCCTCCCAGACCTCCGGGTCCGGCTCCCCGGCCTCCGGGGCCGCCTCCCAGCCCCTCGATGTGCTGCGGGTCCACACCCCCACCACCCTGGCCTACACCGCCCCCATGACCTTCTTCGGCACCTACGGCCACCTCGACGGCATCGTCAAGGAGGTCGCCAAGGACACCTGGGCCAGCGTCGACGTGCTCAAGTCGCTGCTGGTCAGCGGGGACACGGATCTGGCGGCCACCCCGTCCTACGCGGCCGCGAACCTGTTCAACAAGGGCGTGGCGGTGCGCCTGGTCGCCATGCAGGTGTGGGGCATGCTCTACGTCATCGGCCCCGCAGGCTCGGCCGCTCAGGGCCTGGAGTCGCTGCGCGGCCAGTCCGTCGGCGTTCCCCTGCCCGGCAACATGCCCGACCTCGTCTTCCGCTACCTGCTCGCCCAGAAGGGGTGGGACGTCGACTCCGACCTGACCATCACCTCCTACCCCGACGGCCAGGGGGCGCTCAACGCGCTGCTGACCGGTGAGGTCGCCTACGTGGTCCTGCCCGAGCACCCGGCGAGCGTCAGTCTCGCCAGGGCCCAGCAGCAGGGCATGAGCCTGGAGCGCACGGTCGACCTCCAGCAGCTGTGGGCGGAGGTCACCGGCGGCGAGGCCCGCTTCCCCATGGCCGGACTGGTCATGCCCACCGCCCTGACCGAGGATCCCGCGCTGGTGGGTGCCGTCCTGGACGAGCTCGAGGCGGCCGTCGAGGACGTCAACGCCATGTCCGAGGAGACGGTCCAGGCGATCGCAACCGCCAACGAGGTGCCCGCCCCGGTGGTCACCGAGGTCATCCCCCGGCTGCAGCTGAGCATCGTCCCGGCCGCCGAGGCCCGCGACGAGCTGGAGGACTTCTACACCCGGCTGTCCACACTCAACCCCGACATCATCGGCGGCTCCCTTCCGGCGGACGACTTCTACGTCGCTGACCCGCGTTGATGCCCGAGCGACGCTCCCGGGCCGAGCAGCTGCGCTCCGCCCTGCTGTGGTGGCTCGGACTCGTCCTCGCTGTCGCCATCTGGCACGTGGCGGCCCTCGGCCAGCCGGCCTACGTCCTGCCGGGACCGGCCGCCGTGGTCGAGGCGCTGGAGGGCCTGGCTCGCGAGGAGGAGCTCGGCCCCGCCCTGGCACTGACCGTCCAGCGCGGGGCGGTCGGGCTGGGGCTCTCCTGCCTGCTGGGCATACCGCTGGGCTGGGCGATGGGCACGTGGTCGTGGTTGCGCGAGCTGCTGGACTCGTGGACCCAGGTGCTCATGTCCGTGCCGCCGATCGTCGTCGTCGTCGTCGGCATGATCTGGCTGGGACCCACCGCCGGCGTCGTCGTCCTGGTGGTGACCCTGGTGACCCTGCCGTTGCTGACCACCACCGTGCGCGACGCCGTGGCGGGTGTCGACCCCGACCTGCTGGACATGGCCAGGGTCTTCGCCCGCAGCCGGGCGTGGACGGTGCGGCGCATCATCCTGCCCGCGGTGGCGCCCCCGGTGCTGTCCGCCCTGACCGTCGCCGTCGGCCAGGGCGTGCGGGTCACCGTCATGGCCGAGCTGCTCAGCACCACCACGGGGCTGGGCGCGCAGGTCCAGCAGGCGCGCACCAACCTGGAGACCGCCGACGTCTTCGCACTGTCCCTCGTCATGGCGGCGCTCACCCTGGCCCTGGAGCTGTGCGTCCTGGGGCCATCGCGGCGCCGGCTGTCACAACCCTCGGTATGAGGCCCCGCCTCACCGCGCACCACGATCAACCAGTGACAACACCACCTGAAAGGACACCGATATGGCCACCACCCCCGTCACCGAGTCCCTGTTCCGCCTGGGACTGAACGAGGCCCTGCCGATCTCCCAGGAGGCCACGACCTCGCGCGTCGTGGTCAACAACGACCTCCTGCGCACCGTCATCTTCACCTTCGACGCCGGCCAGCTGCTCACCGAGCACGCCTCCCCCAAGGCCGTCGTCGTCACGCTCCTGGAGGGCGAGATGGACTTCTCGGTCGGCGGGCGCACCGAGCGCATGGGCGCCGGCGACGTCATCTACCTGGCGCCGGGCGAGCGCCACGCGCTGACCGCGGTGACCGCCTGCCGCATGCAGCTCGTCATGGTCGAGGTCGACGCGCAGGGCTGAGCCCCGCCCGTACCACCGGCTCGTCGCCTCCTTCGGTCGGCTCGTCCGGCTGGAGGAGGCGACTCAGTGGGCCGACGTCGTGCGGGTCCGTGCCGCACCGCCCGCGCCGTCGGGACGGCCTCGCAGGCTCTCCCGCCCCGGGCGCACGAGACCGGGCCGCCACCCAGGTGGGTGGCGGCCCGGAGGCTGAGGCTCAGGCCGCGCGGCGCCGTCTAACGTGGGTCGGCGGCGCCGTCGTGCTCACTCGGCGCTGGCCGGGGAGGCGTCGGCGGAGTCGGCCTCGGCCGGGGAGGCGTCGTGCTCGACCTCGGAGACGATCTCCTGGGCGTCGAGCTGGTCGGAGCCGATGAACTCGCTCAGGTCGACGTCGGCGCCCTCGGAGTCGCGGACGCTGACCTGACGCAGGGCCAGGGCGAGGGACTTGTTGCGGGCGATCTCAGAGACGAAGGCCGGGATCTGGCCCGCCTGCTGGGCGCCCTGCATGAACTGGCCGGGCTCCATGCCGTACTGCTGAGCCGTCTGGAAGAGGAAGTCGATGAGCTCCTCCTGGGTGACGTTGACGTCGGTCTGCTCGGCGAGGACGTCGAGGATGATCTGGTCGCGCACACCGGTGGTGATGTCGTCGCGGATCTCGTCGGCGTGCGGGTCGTCGGCCTTCTTGCCCTCCGCCTGGAGGTGGGCGAGGGTCTCCTGCTCGACGATCGCCTCGGGAACGTCGAAGACGACCTTCTCGCGCAGGATGTCGAGCAGGGCGTCGCGGGCGGCGACGGCCTGGTCGCCGGCCTTGCGCTGCGCGGCCTGCTTGCGCAGGTCCTCACGCAGCTCGTCGATGGTGTCGAACTCGGAGGCCATCTGGGCGAAGTCGTCGTCGGCCTCGGGCAGCTCGCGCTGCTTGACGGCGGAGGCGGTGACGGTGACCTCGGCCTCCTCTCCCTCGTGCTCACCACCGGCCAGCGTGGTGGTGAAGGTGGCGGACTCCTCGGCCTTGAGGCCGCGCAGGGCGGTGTCCAGGCCCTTGAGCATGTTGCCCTTGCCGATCTCGTAGGAGATACCGGAGGCGGAGTCGACCTCCTCGCCGTCGATGACGGCCTTGAGGTCCATGGTCACGAAGTCGCCGGTCTTGGCCTTGCGCTTGACGGCCTTGAGGGAGCCGAAGCGGGCCCGCAGGCTCTCCAGCTCGGTCTCGACGTCCTCGTCGGTGACGTCGACGGTGTCGACGGTGACCTCGAGGCTGTCGAGCTCGGGAAGCTCGATCTCGGGGCGCACGACGACCTCGGCGATGAACACGAGCTGGCCGCCCTGGGCGCCGGTGACGTTGGGCAGCTCGGTGACCTCGACCTCGGGCTGGGCCATGGGGACGCGACCCGACTCGGTGATGGCCTCGCGGTAGAAGTCGTTGAGCTTGTTGTTGACAGCCTCCTGGATGACGGAGGCGCGCCCCACGCGCTGGTCGATGACGCGGTTGGGGACGTGGCCGCGGCGGAAGCCGGGAACCTGGATCTGGGAGCCGATCGACGTGTAGGCGGCGTCGAGGCTGGGCTTGAGCTCCTCGTAGGGGACCTCCACAGTCAGCTTGAGGCGCGCGGGGTCAAGGTTCTCGACAGTGCTCTTCACGGGGTTCTGCTCCGAAGTCATGGTGCGGTGGGTCGCGCGGCCCCGCTCGGGAGCCGGCGGACGCCGTCGGGAGGCGTCAATCCGGTTCATCTTATGGCACGGCCGCGTCGCAGCGAAAAACGGCCCTGGCGCTGGCACGGCCGGAGGACCTGGCGCCCTGTGCCCGGGGGCGCAGCGGGACCAGGCTCTCCCGGGCTCGCAGGAGGCGCCGGGCCCAGCGGGCCCCTCGGCGACCGCTGCCGCCAGCGGGCGGCAGAGCCGTGTGAGCGTCGGGGTAGCGGGATTTGAACCCACGATCTCCTGCCCCCAAAGCAGGCGCGCTACCAAGCTACGCTATACCCCGTTTGTGGCGTGAGCCACAGCCGTCCCGCGCCGTCAGGCACCAGGCGGCGCACCACACCGTAGCACGGCTGCGCCCCGCCCCTCAGTCCTGCGCGAGGGCGGCTGCTCGACGACAGGAGGCACAAGTGTCCAGCAGCAAGAGCACCGTAGAGGCGCTTGTCAACGCCCTCGGCCCTGGGGCCCGCTCACGCGCCATGATGGGCGAGTACCTCCTGTACTGGAGGGGCCGCGTCGTCGGAGGCGTCTACGACGACCGTCTCCTGCTCAAGGACGTTCCTGCCACCCGCCAGGCCCGCCCCGACGCGCCGTTGGAGGAGCCGTACCCCGGTGCCCGCGCCATGCGGCACCTGGCGCCGCCCCGCGACGAGACCGAGGCGCAGGCCCTCATCGAGGTCCTCGAGGAGATGTGGGAGCAGGTGCCGGCACCCCGGCCCCGCAAACGCTGACAGGACGTGGCACGGCGGCGGGCCGTGCCTGTCAGGCGCGGACCACCCCAAGACCAAAAAAACACCAAAAGGGCGAACCCAAC
>NZ_JBPPGD010000013.1:7906-22627 GCF_051303165.1 Actinomyces sp. W5033
GCCGCAAAAGGGGTGGGGGGGTGTGGGGTGGGGTTTGCCTTTTCTGGCCGGCCCCCCCCCCCCCCAGGCCCGACAACGCACCACGGGGCCGACCCCGGCGGTGCGGGATCGGCCCCGTGGTGGGGACGTGGAGCGGGTGACGGGAATCGAACCCGCGCAATCTGCTTGGAAGGCAGAGGCTCTACCATTGAGCTACACCCGCGAGGGGAAGGACCTTACCTCACGCGGAGGCGTCGGCCCACCCGGGTCTGAGCACCCCGTGCGTCTCAGTGCTCGATGAGACCGGTCTTGTAGGCCTTCGCCAGGCGGCGGGGCACGGTGATCTCACGACCGGCGACGCGGATGGTGTTGAGCTCGGTGAGCTCGGCCTTCCACTGCGAACGGCGGTTACGGGTGTTGCTGCGGGACATCTTCCGCTTCGGCACTGCCATGAGCCCGCTCCTCTCAAAGTCTGGGGATCGTGCGATCCAACGAAAACTGGACCGAGGGACACCATAACGACTCCGAGCAACCCGGTTCCACTCCACGACCGCCGACGCCGTGTGAGATCGCTCCCTCGCCACGCGCGTTCCGCCCGGTCGGAGCGCCCCACGGCCCGGGCCGGTCTGCGACGATGCCACCATGCCACCCACCCCGGACCCCACCGCCGTCCTCACCCTGGCCCGCGGGCGCCAGCCGGAGACCGAGCTCGAGGTCAAGCGCTCGCGCTTCCTGGCCCGGGCCGCACGCACGGACACCGAGGCCGAGGCGCGCGCCTTCGTCACCGAGGTCCGCGGTGAGCACCCCACCGCACGCCACCACTGCTCGGCCTTCGTCGTCGCCGTCCCCGGGGCGCTGCCCGTCGAGCGCTCCAACGACGACGGCGAGCCCTCCGGCTCGGCGGGCCAGCCGATCCTCGAGGTCCTGCGCGGCACGGGCCTGGTCGGTGTCAGCGTAGTCGTCACCCGGTACTTCGGCGGCACGCTCCTGGGCACGGGCGGCCTCGTGCGGGCCTACTCCCAGGCCGCGGCGCAGGCGCTCGAATCCGCCCGCCGCGCCCGCCTCGTCACCCGCCACCTGTGGGACGTGCGGGTGCCCGTCGCCGAGGCGGGCCGGCTGGAGGCGGAGCTGCGCGCGCTGGCGGGCGCCCCTGACGACTCGCCCGACGTGGAGGAGACGATCTGGGGCCCCACCCACGCCGTCCTCATGCTGTCGACCGCCTCGGCGGAGGCCGCCGCGCTCTCCGAGCTGCTCGCCGCCCTCAGCCAGGGCACGGCCCTGCCCCAGGCGGCGGGCAGCCGGGTCGTCGAGCTGCCCTGCTGAGCCCCGGTGACGCCTCCCGCCCGGGGGCCGTCACCGGGCGCCCCGGGTCATGACGACGAAAGCAGACCAACGCTCCGAAGAAGATGAGGCATGGTCGTCGACGGGCACGGACCCTGCGTGTCGAGGGCGGGCTCGTCAACGTTGGGCAGGCGGCAGCGGGTGGCGGCACGCTCCACCTGGTCCCAGGGGAAGCCGGGGGGAAGGGACTTCTCCTCCTTCCGACTCAGGCCGGTCAGATCGCGGTAGTGCCGCTGAGCCTCCTTCTGGCTGGGATAGCTGCCGACGGCGGCGTAGTGAGCGATGAGCCAGACCTCGAAGCAGGGAACGGAGACAACACCGTGGACCGCCGTGTGCCTCGTCGATAGCTTTCGGCAGCGTGTGAGGAACTCAGAACGGTCCTGACCATCGTGGTCGACGACGATCCACACCTCGTCGAACGCGTTCAGGTCCCAGCGCGGCCCGCTCAGCTCCTTGAGCACCGTCAGGGGATCCCCGTCAATGAACTTCACTGTGATGGAGTACCTCGTGCGGTCGGCGCGACGTTTGAGACCGTCCAAGTAGCTGCGCTCGGTGTTCCTACCGTTCGTGAGCAGGAGGACCGCGCGTCGCTCATCTCGATGCTGGCGCCCTTGACGTCCACGAGGCGCCATCTCAGCGGCCGTCCGTCATCGAGTCGATGAAGCGGCGGATACCCGAGGTGTCCACCCGCGGGATGGCGCCGAAGGTACCGGCGAGGTAGCGGCGTTGCTTGTTGGTGCCCTTCCGGGTCGAGGCGAAAGCAGACAACGCAAGCAGGTCGCTGGCGCCGTCGTCGTTCTTCTCACACAGCCAGACCTCACCGCTGGCGAGGAGCTGGGAGGGAGAGTTGTCGAGCAAGGAGGTGTCGTGCGTCGTGAGCACGATCTGGGCGCCATGCGTGTTGAGATCCGTGTCCTTGAAGAGCTCCACCAAGGCGGCGGTAAGAGTCGGATGCAGGCTCGCGTCGAGCTCGTCAATGCACAGGACCTGACCAAGACGCAGGGCGTCGACGGCGGGTCCGACTGTCGCCAACCATGTCTGCGTGCCCTGGCTCTCCTGACCGATCCGCAGCTGATGGCGCTGGCCGTCGGCACCAAGGTGATGGAAGACCAGGTTGCGCTGAAGCTCTTGGAGGACGGGCTCGGGGATCTCGGTGTCCTCGTCCTCATTCCAGGGCAGGCGTCGAAGCAGATCGAGGACCTCCCTGGGGACCTCCTGCTCCTCAAGCGTGACACCAGCGATACCGACGTCAGCAGCTTGCACTATGGTGTCGCAGAGCTCCTTCCACTCCTCCGGGCTCTCCGCCAGGCGACCCATTACCCACCTCAGCCGGGCGAAACGCTCCTCATCGCTGTGGTGGATGAAACGCATGGTGCGCAGGCTGCGCGCGACGGGCGCCAGCGTCGCGTGCTTGTACCTCAGGGCGACAGCGAGGAAGAGGTCCTTGATCGTCGTGATCCGGCTGACCTCGTGGGTCGCGCCCCGAAGCGAGGCGCCGGCCTCGATGACGGGAGTGTCCTCGCCCTCGGCCTGGGTGCGGACGAAGACCTTGCGCCAGCGAGGGCCGGCCGCCCACAGCTCCTCGCGCGCGATGCCCCACCGGTGGGCTTCGACGCTGTAGCTGTAGCGCTCGCTCCCGTGCGTGAAGGAGATGGCGAAGCGCGAGGGCCGGGTGCGGTGCTCGTCGTCGAGGGCGAAGGGCTGGTGAAGGATGTCGCGCTGGCCGCCGACGGCGTGGTGCAGGCAGTCGAGGGCGTCCAGGAGCGTGGACTTGCCCGAGGCGTTGGCGCCGAAGACCGCGGCCACCCGCCAGGTCTGCTCCTGCCACGTGCTACCCGAACGCGGCGTCAGCGTCCGCAGTGACTCGCGGGTGAGGTCAAGCGTGGCCTCCTCGGCGAAGCAGCGGTAGTTCTCCACGGTGAAGTCGAGCAGCATAGGAGCCAATGTACTCTACAGAAGGTCGATACGGGAAGAAATTTCCGAAATCGCCTCGCTCGCAAGCCACCTGCGTCTTCGGTCACGGGACTGGAGCACCCCACCGGCGGTACCGCTGACGTACGGTGGGACGCCGGGCCCAGCTCCGGTGCTCGGGATGACCTCGTTCCGACCGGTCGCACGGGGAAGGTGAGACGTCGACGATCCCGACAGCGACGTCATCCCTCTTTCTTCCCGCCCCCGGACCCCAGCCACTGTGAGAACTCCTGCACCCATTGGAGGCTTCTGCGAGTAGGTCATGACGGACCAGCATGCGGTCCCCTTGACGCCCGCCCCGGCAGGCGGTCTATGGTCCCCACAACACCGGGCGGCCCGCCCAGACGGCGGCCGGGCCCGCCACAAGCACGGAAGGGAGGACCCCCATGAGGGCTGCCAGCCTCATGCGTGAGTTGTCCCCCTCCTGCTGCCAGTGTCGGTAGGGCGCCAGGCCTCGACACCGTGCGCGCGTCGCTGCGCGCATGCCCGGCGCTCGGGCTCCCATGAGCCGCCCCGCACCCCGCCACCGTGCCCACGGCACACCGCGACGGTGGCACCCGCCGTCGGGAGCCCCGGCGCCCCGGCACCCCTCCGGCACCCGCCGGACCACGTCTGAGGAGAAGCACATGGCTTACCTGTCCACCATCACCGAGGCCGTCGGCGCCACCCCGCTCGTGCGTATCAACCGTCTGGTCTCCGGGCCCGCCACCGTCCTGGCCAAGGTCGAGGCCTTCGAGCCCGCCGGCAGCGTCAAGGACCGCGTCGCCCTGTCCATCGTCCGCGACGCCGAGGCCTCGGGCGCCCTCAGGCCCGGCGGCACCATCGTCGAGGCCACCAGCGGCAACACCGGCGTCGGCCTGGCGATGGTCGGCGCCGCCCTGGGCTACAAGGTCATCATCACGATGCCCGAGACCATGTCCAAGGAGCGCCGCGCCCTCATGCGCGCCTACGGCGCCGAGCTGGTGCTCACCAGCGAGGGCGGAGTCGCCGGGGCCGTCACGCGCGCCGAGGAGATCCAGGCCGCCACCCCCAACTCGGTCCTGGCCTCCCAGTTCACCAACCCCGCCAACCCGAGGGCCCACCGCGAGACCACCGCCCTGGAGATCCTGGAGCAGGCCGGGCAGCTGGACGCCTTCGTGGCCGGCATCGGCACGGGCGGCACGCTCACCGGCGTGGGCAGCGTCCTGCGAGAGAAGGTCCCGGGCGTACGGGTCTACGGCGTCGAGCCCGCCGAGTCCCCGCTGCTGAGCGAGGGCAGCGCGGCCCCCCACAAGATCCAGGGCATCGGGCCCAACATCGTCCCCGAGGTCCTCGACCAGGGGGTCTGGGACGAGCTGCTGCACATCAGCTCCGACGACGCCCTGCGCTACGCCCGTCGTGCCGCACGCGAGGAGGGGCTGCTGGTTGGCATCTCCTCGGGTGCGGCCCTGGCGGCCGCCGACCTGCTCTCGCAGCGTCCCGAGCTCGCCGGCAAGACGATCGTCACCGTCCTGCCGGACACGGGTGAGCGTTACCTGTCCACCCCTCTGTACAGCGAGTACCTCAACTGAGCCCGCCGGTGGCGGCCCGGCCGGGAACAGGCAGGCCGCCACCGGTGTTGGCCCCGCACAGCACCACCCCCAGGAGCAGCATGAACGCCATCCCCCAGGCCGAGGCCCCCTCGGAGCGTGCCAGGGCGCAGCGCCCGGGCTTCCTCGACCTCGCCAAGGAGGACCTCGCCACCGCGCGCAGGCAGGACCCGGCCGCCCGTACCAGCACCGAGGTCGCCCTGCTGTACCCCGGGGTCCATGCGGTGTGGGCCTACCGTCTGGCCCACCGCCTGTGGGCGCGCGGGCACAAGTTCACGGCCCGCGCCGTCTCGCAGACGGCCCGTAACCTCACCGGGATCGAGATCCACCCGGCCGCGGTGCTCGGGCGGCGCCTGTTCATCGACCACGGTATGGGCGTCGTCATCGGCGAGACCGCGGAGGTCGGCGACGACGTCGTCATCTACCACGGGGTGACGCTGGGCGGGGTGTCCACCCGTCCGGGCAAGCGCCACCCCACCATCGGCAACGGCGTGCAGATCGGGGCGGGGGCGAAGGTCCTCGGCCCGGTGACCGTCGAGGACAACGCGAAGATCGGTGCGAACGCGGTCCTGGTCAAGAACCTGCCGGCCGAGCACGTGGGTGTGGGGGTGCCTGCCCGGGTGCGTGACCCGCGCACGGACCCCGATCTCATGATGGACCCGACGATCTACATCTGAGCCCGCTGCCCACGGGCCCGCCCGCGCCCGGCGGCGAGCCCGCTCAGCGCAGGACGGTGCCCCCGGCGAGCGCAACAAGGCGGCGGAAGACCTCTCCCCCGCTGGCGCGCGAGCCGTTGTGCTCGTACTCGCTCGTCACCCACGTGCGCAGGCCCGGGACGAGGGCCGCGGTCGCCAGGGAGGTCTCCAGCGGGACGTAGACGTCGCGGGCGTAGACGGCCGCGGCACCGCTGACCCCGGCCGCCGCCCCAAGGGCCTGCTCGTCGTACAGGCGCGGCCACACGGTGTCAGCCAGGGCCTCGGCCACTGCCAGCCAGGGGCGCAGGAGAGGGTCGTCCTCGATCATGCGGGGGGTGATGTGCTCGCCCGTGAGCAGGGTGGGGTCCGCGTCGAAGGCGGCGGGGCGCACGCGCTCGGCCGCCCAGGCGGTGCTGCCGCCGTCGGCCCAGCAGGACTCGTGGATGACGGCGTACAGCGGGTTGCGGGGCGTGAAGGCGAGTGAGTCCACGAGGTCGCAGCGCAGGGCCCAGGAGCCGGGGTCTCGCTCAAGCAGGTGGTGCAGCGCGTCCATGCCACCGCTGGCACCCAGCAGGGAGCCGAGCGAGCGCACCCGCTGCGGCCCCACGCTCACGCCGTGGGGGTCCCGCAGCTCGCCGCGGGCCGACGCCTCGACCAGGGCGGCCACCCGGTCGCGGTCGCCGGGGTAGCGGGCGTAGTACTCCTCGCTCCTGAGGCGCATCGCCTCGTAGGTCAGGGTGTAGACCTCGTCGATGGGGCGGCCGACGGCGGGCAGGCCACCGGTGACGTGGACGCGCTCGAGGCTGTCGGCGTGGGCGCTGAGGTAGCGCACGCAGCAGAAGCCGCCGAAGGACTGCCCCAGCAGGCTCCAGCGCTCGATGCCCAGTGCGCGGCGCAGGTCCTCGCAGTCCTCGACGATCTCGTCGGCACGCATGTGGGTGAGCAGCCGGGCGGTGCCCGCGTCGTCGCCCCCGGCACCGGGGTGGTCGATCGGCGTGGAGCGACCGGTGCCGCGCTGGTCGAGCAGGATGACGCGGTAGTGCTCGAGGACGGCACCGAGCCAGCCGAGGCCGGCATCGGCGCTGGGGCGTGGGGACTCGCAGCCGGGGCCTCCCTGGAGGAAGACCAGGGCCGGGCGGGCCAGAGGGTCCGGGGCCGTCACCCCGTGACCGGCGCGGGTGACCTCGCGCGCGTAGACGGTGAGGGTGGTGCTGCCGTCGGGCCACGTGTCGCCGGCTCCGGAGCGGTCCAGCGGGACGGTGAGGTGGTGCTCGCGCGTCAGGAGCCCGGCGGTGGCGGTGGACCAGGGGCTGGAGGCCAGGCGCGGGCAGGACGACGAGTCCGTCGGGGTCGGTGTCATGGCGCCACGCTACCCACCGGCACCGGCGCGAGAGGGACCGCGACCCAGCGCGCCCGGTGACCAGGCCCGGCTGGTCAGTGCGCCTGGCAGGAGGGGCACCAGAACAGGCGCCGCCCGGCCACGTCCTTGTGCCTCACCGGCGTGCCGCAGCGCAGGCAGGGACGCTGCGCCCGGTGGTAGACGTACCAGCGGCCGGCCTCCTCATCACCCTCGGGCAGGGGGACGGGGACGTCGCCGGGCTCGACGGTCGTGATATGCCCCGTGGCGACGCCGTGCTCCATCAGAGGCACGAGGTCGTCCCACAGGGCGCGCAGCCGCGCCACGCTCACGTGCTGGCCCTGGCGGAAGGGGCTGAGGCCGCCGCGCAGCAGGGCCTCAGCCCGGTAGATGTTGCCGATGCCGGAGATGACCGACTGGTCCATGAGCAGCTCGCCCACGGCCTTGCGGCGCCGGCGGACGTTGGCCACGAAGAGCTCGCGGTCGCCGTCGGGGCGCAGGGGGTCGGGGCCCAGGCGGCGGCGCACGGCCGCAACGCCCTCGGCGTCGAGCAGCTCGCAGGCGGCGGGGCCGGTGAGGTCGGCGACGCCGTGCTCGCCCAGCAGCCGCAGACGCACCGCCCCGCGCGGCTCAGGTGCCCGCCACGTGCCCGGGGCGGGGACCGCCAGGGCGTCGGCGTCACCGCTGTCCGTCAGGGCGGGGCCGCCGCTGCGCGCCAGGGCGTGCTCACCGCGCTCGCCGACGCGTCTGCGTGGGGCGCCGATGGCGTGCGGGGCGGTGAAGGAGGAGTCGCCGTCGAAGGTCCACGAGCCGTACAGGCCCAGGTGGACGCGCAGCCAGGTGACCGCGGCGTCGTCGGCGGGCACGTCCGTCTCGGGGGCGAAGGGGAGGAAGAGGTGCTTGCCGTGAGCCTGTGCCCCCAGGAGCACCTGGCCGTCGAGGCGCTCGGCCCCGGCGGCGAAGCGCCCCTGGGGTGAGGTGACGGCCAGGCGGTGGCCGCCGTAGAGCTCGCTGAGGGCGGCACTGAGCCGGTGGATGGTGTGGCCTTCGGGCATGCGAGGACCGTACCCGAGCCGCTGGGCCCCAGGTCCCGTGGTCCGACGGCGTCCCCGCCCTGCCGCCGCCGTGCCCGGACGGGCCCGTCTCGCCGGGCGCTCAGGCGCCCTGGTGGGCGCGCCTCTCGTACTCGGCCAGCTGGTCGATGCGGCGCTGGTGGCGCTCGTCACCGCTGAAGGGCTCGGCGATGTAGAGGTCCACGAGGCGCAGGGCCTGCGGGATGCTGTGCATGCGGCCGCCGACGGCGATGACGTTGGCGTCGTTGTGCTGGCGGGCCAGGCGTGCCGTGTCCTCGCTCCACGCCAGCGCCGCGCGCACGCCATCCACGCAGTTGGCGGCGATCTGCTCGCCGTTGCCCGAGCCGCCGATGACGACGCCGAGGCTGCCCGGATCCGCGACGACGGCCTCAGCGGCCTCGATGCAGACGGCGGGGTAGTCGTCGAGCGGGTCATAGGTGTGGGCACCATGGTCGATGACCTCGTGACCCTGCTCGCCCAGGTGGGTGACAAGAGCGGTCTTGAGCTCGAAGCCGGCGTGGTCTGAGGCGATGTGGATGCGCATAGGTGGGATTGTGCCTCACGCGAACACGTCGTGCTGGGGGGCCGTCCGGGCCCTCCAGGCGCCCGGACGCGTCAGACCCAGGCACTACCGTGGCCCCATGACGAAGACCCCCGTGACAGGCGAGGACCGCGACGTGCTCGCCGGCGTCCTCGAGACCGCCGCCGTTGACCGCGCCGTCCGCGTACAGGACGACCTCTTCCGCCACGTCAACGGCACCTGGCTGAGGCACACCACCATCCCCGCGGACAAGCCCGGCACGGGCTCCTTCACCCTGCTGCGCGACGCCGCGGAGGAGGCCTGCCACGCGATCCTCACGGACCTGGCCGGCCAGGTCGGTCCAGACGGATCCGCCGAGCCACCGACGACGCCGGCCGGCAAGGTCGCCGCCCTGTACGCGGCCTTCATGGACGAGGAGCGCATCGAGGCGCTGGGGGCCGCCCCGCTGGAGGCCGAGCTGGCCCCGCTGCTGGCGGCGCAGGACAAGGAGGCGCTGGCCCGCGCCGTGGGCGCGGGCTCGGCCGCCGGTTTCGCGGGCCCCGTGGTCGCCTACGTCGAGAACGACCTCAACGACCCCGGGCGCTACACCACCTTCCTCAGTCAGTCGGGTCTGGCCCTGCCGGACGAGTCCTACTACCGCGAGGAGGCCCATGCGGGCGTGCGCACGCACTACGTGGCCCACGTGGCCCGGGTGCTCGAGCTGGCCGGCGCCCCCGGGATCCTGGGGGTGCCGGCCGCGGAGCTCGCCGGACGCGTCATGGCCCTGGAGACGGCACTGGCCCGCGGCCACTGGGACCGCGTGGTCTGCCGTGACATCGAGCGGATCAACAACCCGCGCCGCTGGGAGGAGCTGGTGGCCTCCGCCCCCGGCTTCCCCTGGGAGGCCTGGCGCGCGGGCATTGCCGACGCCGCCGCGGCCGCGGGAGCCCCGCTGGGCACTTTCCTTCAGGAGGTCATCGTCGAGCAGCCCGACTACCTGCCCCATGTGGCCGGGGTGTGGCACTCGACGTCCCTGGAGGACCTGCGTGCCTGGGCCGTGTGGCACACCGTCCACGGGCGCAGCTCGCTGCTGTCGAGCAGCTTCGTGGAGGAGACCTTCTCCTTCTACTCCCGCCGCCTTCAGGGCGTGGACGAGCTGCGCCCGCGGTGGAAGCGTGGCGTGGGCCTGGTCGAGGCCTGCCTGGGCGAGGCCCTGGGCGAGGTCTACGTCGAGCGGCACTTCCCGCCCTCCCACAAGGAGGCGATGGAGGCCCTGGTCGCGGACCTCATCGAGGCCTACCGCCGCTCCATCAGCGAGCTGACCTGGATGGGCGAGCGGACCCGTCGGCGGGCGCTGGACAAGCTGGCGCTGTTCACCCCGAAGATCGGCTACCCGGTGCGCTGGCGCGACTACTCCGACGTCGTCGTCACCCCGGGGGACCTCATGTCCAGCGTGCGCTCGGTGGAGGCCTTCGACCTGGCGCGTGCGCTGCGCAAGCTCTGCGGCCCTGTGGACCGAGACGAGTGGCACATGACGCCTCAGACGGTCAACGCCTACTACAACCCGACGATGAACGAGATCGTCTTCCCGGCCGCGATCCTCCAGCCGCCCTTCTTCGACCCGCAGGCGGACGAGGCCGTCAACTACGCGGGCATCGGCGCGGTCATCGGGCACGAGATCGGCCACGGCTTCGATGACCAGGGCTCCACCTTCGACGGCACGGGCAGGGTGACGGACTGGTGGACCGAGGAGGACCGTGCGGCCTTCACCGAGCGCACGAGCGCGCTCATCGCCCAGTACGACGCCTACGTGCCCGCCGAGCTGGCCGAGCGCGCCGCGGCGGAGGGCACCGCGCCCGAGGACGTCCCTCATGTCAACGGCTCGCTGACCATCGGGGAGAACATCGGTGACCTGGGCGGGCTGGGGATCGCGCTCAAGGCCTATGGCCTGGCCCTGGAGCGGGCCGGGGTGGCCTCCTTCGCCGAGGCGCCGGTCATCGACGGCCTGAGCGCCCTGGAGCGCTTCTTCTACTCGTGGGCACGCATCTGGCGGGGCAAGAACCGGGTGGAGCGCAGCGAGCTGCTGCTGACGGTGGACCCGCACTCGCCCAACGAGTTCCGCTGCAACGGGATCGTGCGCAACATGGACGCCTTCCACGAGGCCTTCGGCCTCGCCGAGGGCGACGCCCTGTGGCTGGCTCCCGAGGAGCGTGTGACCATCTGGTGAGGCCCCGGGCGGGGGCGTGATGTCCGCGCCCTCCGGGGGGAGGCACGAGCGAGCGGTTGTCCCCTCGCTCGTGCCTCCTTGAGAACAGTTGTATTGTGTCTTGACAACGATGTTCCCAGCTTCCTCGGAGGTCCCGTTCGCATGTCCCGTTTCCGCCCCCTTGCCGCGCTCGTCGGCGTGGCGACGCTGGCGCTCGCCGGCATCGCCTCACCCGCGCTCGCCGACGACAACATCCCCTTCACCGTTGACCAGACCTCCGTCACCGTCTCCCAGGCCGGGGAGAGCTTCACCCTCACCGGCACCGGGTGCAAGCCCAACGAGGCTGACAGCACCGGCGTCGTCACTGTCAGCCTCTTGACGGACAACGACGTCGAGGGTTCCCCCGTCGGGGAGACCGAGGTACACCGGGGAGGAGACGACCGCTGGTCTGTGACCACCGACAGTGTCGATTGGTATGGAGAGGCTCCCACCACGGTCAGGGTGTCCTGTGCCCTCAGCCACGAGGATGCTCACGCCCCCGTTGTGAAAATCCCGCTGCGAGTCACCGGTGCCACCGCTGTGCCGACCGCCGAGCCGACCTCGACTCTTGCTCCGACGCCGATGCCGACTCCCACCGCCGTGCCCACTGTCGTTCCGACCGGCTCCTCCTCGTCGATCTCGACGGACGTGACCTCGGTGCCCGCCAGCGGTGAGGTCACGGTCACGGCCACCGGCTTCGCCCCTGGCGAGAGCGTTGACGTCTACCTGCACTCCACCCCCGTGCACCTGACCACCACCACAGCCGACGCCTCCGGCAAGGTCATCGTCAAGGTCACCATCCCCGCAGGCACCGACCCCGGCGCCCACCACCTGGTCCTCACCGGCCAGACCAGCGGGATCAGCCTGCGCCAGGCGATCACCGTCAACGCGCCCACCACCACGACCACGGCGACCGGCACCGCCACGAGGAAGCCCGCCACCGGCTCGCGCCTGGCCGCCACCGGCATCACCGTCCTGCCCCTGCTGCTGGCCGGCGGCGCCGTCCTGGGCGGCACTGCCCTCGCCGCACGCCGACGCGCCACCAGCTGACCCCCTGCGTGGCCCCCCACCCCGGGCGGCCACGTACCAGGCCTCACACACCAACAACACCCGAGCCCTGAGAGCCCGACGCATGGCGGTTGCCGTCACACTCGTGACGGCAACCGCCACCGCTGTCTCCACCCACGAGACCTACGACGGCGGCCCCGATTCCCCCAGCCGACCGGCCGGGTGAGACGATGACCCCCTGCACGCGCCGAGACCCGGCGCAGGCCGGCAGTGGCCACGAGCCCGCCGGCAGACCGTCCCAGGAGGAACGCATGCCAGGTCAGAACCTGACCCGCGAGGAGGCCGCCGAGCGCGCGGGCCTCGTCGGCGTCAACACGTACACGATCGACCTCGACCTCACCCGCGGGGCCCAGGTCTTCGGCTCGACGACGACCGTCCGCTTCAGCGCCACCCCAGGCGCCACCACCTTCATCGACCTCATCGCCCCCACGGTCCACTCCATCGTCCTCAACGGCACCGAGCTCGACCCGGCCCGCGTCTACGCGGACTGCCGCATCACGCTGGAGAACCTGGCTGCGGACAACGAGCTCACCGTCGTCGCCGACTGCGCCTACATGCACACGGGTGAGGGCCTGCACCGCTTCACGGACCCGGCCGACGGACGCACCTACCTCTACAGCCAGTTCGAGGTCCCGGACTCGCGCCGCGTCTTCGCCGTCTTCGAGCAGCCCGACCTCAAGGCCTCCTTCGTCTTCACGGTCACCGCCCCCGCCGGCTGGACCGTCTTCTCCAACTCCCCCACCCCTGAGCCCGTCGCCACCACCGGCACCGACGGCGAGGCCGCCGGCGTCTTCTCCTTCGCCCCCACCGAGCGGATGAGCTCCTACGTCACCGCGGTCATCGCCGGCCCCTACGAGGGAGTCACCGACGAGTACCGGGCCGCCGACGGGCGTGTCATTCCCCTGGGCGTGTACTGCCGGGCCTCGCTGCGTGAGTTCCTCGACGCCGAGGAGGTCCTGGACCTCACGCGCAGGGGCTTCGCCTACTACGAGGAGCTGTTCGACACCCCCTACGCCTTCACCAAGTACGACCAGGTCTTCGTCCCCGAGTTCAACGCGGGTGCGATGGAGAACGCTGGGATCGTCACCCACCGCGACGACTACGTCTTCCGCTCCCGCCCCGTCGAGGCGCGCGTCGAGCGCCGCGCCGTGACGATCCTGCACGAGCTGGCACACATGTGGTTCGGCGACATGGTGACGATGACGTGGTGGAACGACCTGTGGCTCAACGAGTCCTTCGCCGAGTTCACCTCCACCCTCGCCGTCGCCGAGGCCACACGCTTCTCCGACGCCTGGACCACCTTCCAGGCCTCGGAGAAGACCTGGGCCTACAACCAGGACCAGCTGTCCTCCACCCACCCCGTGGCCGCCGAGATCAAGGACCTGCACGACGTCGAGGTGAACTTCGACGGCATCACCTACGCCAAGGGCGCCTCGGTGCTGTCCGCGCTCGTCGCCTACGTGGGCCGGGACAGCTTCTTCGCGGGCATCGCCTCCTACCTGGCCGCTCACGCCTACGCCAACGCCACCCTGGCGGACCTGCTGCGCGAGCTCGAGGCCACGAGCGGCCGTGACCTGGCCCAGTGGACCCGCCTGTGGCTCCAGGAGGCCGGCGTCACCGTCCTGCGCACGGAGCTGACGACGGACGCCGAGGGCGTCATCACCTCCGCGGCCGTCCTCCAGGAGGTCCCGGAGGGCTCGCCCGCCTCCCTGCGCCCGCACCGCCTCGCCCTGGGCTCCTACAGCCTTGTCGAGGGCCGGCTGGTGCGCACCGCACGCACCGAGATCGACATCGACGGCGCGCGCACCGAGGTGCCCGGGCTGGTGGGGACCGTGCGTCCCAACGTCCTGCTGGTCAACGACGACGACCTCACCTACGCCAAGGCCCGCCTGGACGAGGCCTCACTGGCCGCGGGCCTGCAGCACGTGGCGGCCTTCGAGGGCTCCCTGCCCCGCTCGATCCTCCTGGCCTCCGCCTGGGACATGGTGCGCGACGGTGAGCTGCCCGCCTCCCGGTTCCTGGAGGCGGCCCTGGCGGCCCTGGAGGTCGAGCGCCACTCCTCGGTGCTCCAGGTGCTGCTGTCCCAGGTGGGCACCTGCCTGGGTTACTACCTGCCGCCGGCCACCCGCCAGGAGGCGGCCCCCAGGACGGCCGACGCGCTGCTGTCGCTGGCGCGCGCCGCCGAGGCCGGCTCGGACAGCCAGCTCCAGCTCGTGCGGGCCGTCGCCGCGCACGCCGTCACCCCCGGGCAGACCGCGGCCGTGGCCGGCTGGCTCGACGGCTCCGCGCCGCTCGCGGGCCTGGTCGTGGACCAGGACCTGCGCTGGGAGCTGCTCATCGGTCTCGTCGCCGCGGGTGTGGCCCAGGAGGAGGACATCGAGGCTGAGGCCGCGCGCGACCGCACGACGACGGGCACCGAGCGGGCAGCACAGGCCCGCGCCGCCGTCCCCACCCCTGAGGCGAAGAGGGCCGCCTGGGACGCGCTCGTCGGCGACGCCACGATGCCCAACGAGACGCTCGTCAAGACGCTGCGCGGTTTCACCGACGTCGATCGCGCGCCGCAGCTGCTGGTGCCCTTCATCGAGGAGTACGTGGCCCGGGCAGACGAGATCTGGTCCTCGCGCACCTTCCACATTGCCGAGAACCTGCTCGACAGCCTGTGGTCGCCGGCGACGGTGGGCCTGGAGGGCTGTGACCCGGTGGGGGCGCTCGAGGGCTGGCTCGCCTCGCACGAGCAGGCGCCGGCGGCCTTCCGGCGCATCGTCACGGAGAACCTGGACGTCACGCGTCGCGTGGCGCGCGTGCAGCAGCGCGAGCTGCGGGGCTGACGCCCTGGCGCGCAGACGGGGGTGGGGGGGGGGGGGGGCGGGGGGTGGGGGGGATAACACCTCCCTGTCGCCCCCC
>NZ_JBPPGD010000013.1:22637-57917 GCF_051303165.1 Actinomyces sp. W5033
GGGGTGGATTCGGGGGAAAAGGGGGGGGGGGGACCCACGCGGGGGGTGTTGTTGCCCCCCACCCCCGTTCGCGCCTCCCGCGCCGGGGCCGCCTGAGCGGACGGTCCGGAGCGGTGGGAGCCGGGCTAGCTCTTCTTGCGCGCGGCCTCGGCGTTCTTGCCGGTGGCCTCGGCGGCGACGGCCTGGGCCTCGGAGAAGGCGTCGGTCTCGTCCTCCTCGCGCCCCGGGGTGCGGAAGTTGAACCTCGTGATGAGGAAGCGGAAGAGGAAGTAGTAGATGACGGCGTAGACCAGGCCGATGATGACGAGCATGACCGGGCCCTGGAAGAAGCCGCCGGAGAGCTCGGAGGACTTGCCCATGTTGATGAGGTAGTCGAACAGGCCGGCGGAGAAGGTGAAGCCGGTCTTGATGCCCAGGGCGTTGACGATGACCAGCGCGAGACCGGTGAGGACGGCGTGGACGGCGTACAGCGGGAAGGCGACGTAGGCGAAGGCGTACTCGAGGGGCTCGGTGACACCGGTGAGGAAGGCGGTCAGGGCCACGGAGACCATGAGGGCGCCGGTGACCTTGCGCTTGGAGGGCTTGGCGGTGTGCCACATGGCCAGGGCGGCGGCGGGCAGGGCGAACATCATGATCGGGAAGAAGCCGGTCATGAAGCTGCCGGACCAGGCGTTGGTGCCGTCAACGCCCTGGAAGAAGCAGTTGAGGTCGCCGTGGACGGTCTCACCGGCGGCGTTGGTGCAGGAGCCGAGCTGGAACCAGGGCAGGGAGTTCCACAGGTGGTGCAGGCCGAAGGGGATGAGCAGGCGGTTGATGACGCCGTAGACGAAGTAGGCGATGGAGCCGCCGATGCCGCCGTGGGTGCCGGCCTCGATGAGCCAGCCGCCGAGCTGGCCGTTGATGAGCCAGTTGAAGGCGGGGTAGATGGCGCCCATGACGACGCCGACGAGCACGGCCGCGCAGGAGGTGATGATCGGCACGAAGCGGCGGCCGCCGAAGAAGGCGAGCCAGTCCGGCAGCTTGACGCGGTAGAACCGCTCCCACAGCTTCGCGGCCACGACACCGATGATGATGCCGCCCAGGACGCCGTAGTTGATGGTGTTGTCGGCCGGGGTCTCGCCGCCGGCGCCCCAGTAGGGGGCGAGGGCCTTGAGCACGCCCTGCAGGACGAGGTAGCCGAAGAGGCCGGCGACGCCGGTGGAGCCATCCGCCTTCTTGGCGAAGCCGATGGCCACGCCGACGGCGAAGATGAGCGCCAGGTTGTCGAAGACGGCACCGCCGGCGGCGGCCATGACGTCGGCGACGGGCTGCATCCACGGCAGGGACTTGGACACGCCGTCGGCGCCCAGCATGTCGCCCTGACCCAGACGCAGCAGCAGACCTGCCGCGGGAAGTGTGGCGATGGGGAGCATGAGCGAGCGCCCGAGGCGCTGCGCCAGGGCGAACATGCCGCCCGACTTCTTCTTCTCTGACACGAGGTCCTCCAGATCCGGGAGCGCGTGGCGGCAGTGCCACACGGGGGACGCCGCCCGGGGAGGGCGGCTCCGGTCCGACGGGCGCCGCTGCACTCGTCTGGACCAGTGGCATCAGCAAAGACCAGACAACAGACCTTGTCAAGCGCTGGCAGCCACCTTCCAATCGGCAGAATTTCAGGAGATTCACTCGTCGCCCTCCGCCGCGCCCTGTCCCAGTCGGCACGACCGGCGCCTCGGGCGGGCACAATGGGCCCACCCACCTGTCCGACCGGAAGGAGACCGCCGTGCCCCAGGAGCACCCGTCAGGCGCGCGCGAGCGGACCGGCGCGCGCGCCAAGTACGTCGTCGTGCGCGAGCACCTGCTCGCCCTCATCTCCGACGGCCTGACGGCCGGGGACCCGCTGCCCTCCGAGCGCGAGCTGTGCGAGCGCTTCGGCGTCTCACGCATGACCGTGCGCCAGGCGGTCGACACCCTCGTCGCCGACGGCGCCGTCGAGCGGCACCAGGGCCGGGGGACCTTCGTCGCCCCGCCCAAGCTCGACCTCCAGATGCGCCTGACCTCCTTCAGCGACGAGATGCGGCGCCGCGGTATGGAGCCCGGCGCGGTCTTCCTCGTCGCCGAGACCGTCGCCGCCCCGCCCGCGGTCGCGGCCCAGCTCGAGCTCGCCGGGGACGGGCGGGCCCACCACCTGCGCCGCCTGCTGACGGCCGACAGCGTGCCCATGGCCCTGGAGGAGAGCTGGATCCCGCAGCACCTCGCGCCGGACCTGCTCAGCGGCGCCCTGCCCTCCTCCGTGTACGAGGAGCTCACCCGCGTGGGGCTCACGCCCCAGTGGGGCGAGGACGTGCTCGAGGCCCGGGCCGTGACCTCCGAGGAGGCCGCCCTGCTCGGCGTGCCGGAGCGGGCGCCCGCCCTGGACATCGTGCGACGGACCTTCCACGACCACACCGCGGTGATCTACTCGCGCTCCCTCTACCGGGCGGACCGCTACACGCTGTGGGTCCCCGTCTCCGCACCGGGACCGCGCCGCCGGCGCCCCGAGGACCCGGAGGC
Source organism: Actinomyces sp. W5033 (assembly GCF_051303165.1). Lineage (NCBI taxonomy): Bacteria > Bacillati > Actinomycetota > Actinomycetes > Actinomycetales > Actinomycetaceae > Actinomyces > Actinomyces sp. W5033. Next base: position 25,167 of record NZ_JBPPGD010000013.1, read on the forward strand.
GGGCGCCTGAGCCCCGGTCGCGCGCCCCGCCGCCCGGCCCGCCGCGACGCCCGTGGCAGGTCCAGCCGCCAACCGCCTCGCCATCGGGCGCGCTCCGCGCTACCATCACGCTGGTATGGACCACCTCCCTGAGGAGCGACGACGCCCACAGGACCACCGGTCCACCCCGTCCGCCGGCCCACGCCGGCCAGATCCTAGGAGAACCCGCATGTCCCAGGCCCAGAGCATCGTCGACGCCCTCGGCGGCTTCGACAACATCATCGAGATCGAGCCCTGTATCACCCGCCTGCGCTGCGAGCTGGAGGACTCCTCCCTCGTGGACGAGGCCGCCCTCAAGGCCGCCGGCGCCCACGGGGTCCTCAAGGCGGGCGACGCCGTGCAGGTGATCGTCGGCCCCAACGCCGACACCATCGCGGAGGACATCGAGGACCTTCGATGACCCTCGAGGTCGCCGCCCCGCTCGCCGGCCGCGTCCTGGCCCTCGACGACGTCCCGGACCCCGTCTTCGCCGGCAGGTTCGTCGGCCCGGGCCTCGCCGTCGACCCCGACCGCGCCGAGGGCGCCGACGTCACCGCCGTGGCGCCCGTCAGCGGCACCGTCGCCAAGGCCCACCCCCACGCCTTCATTGTCACGACCGAGAGCGGGCCCGCCGTCCTCGTTCACCTGGGCCTGGACACCGTGGGCCTGGCCGGCAAGGGCTTCGACGTCCACGTCCGGGAGGGCGACGCCGTCGCCGCCGGGGACCCCGTGGTCACCTGGAACCCCGCCGGCATCGAGGAGGGCGGGCTCAGCCCCGTCGTGCCCGTCATCGTCCTCGAGGGCGATGAGGAGTCCCTGGGCCTCACCTCGCCCGGCACCCACCTGGCCGCGGGGGACGTGCTGCTCACCTGCCGCTGACCACCGGCAGCCGCCCCACGGTTGTCACAGCCGGCCGGCACCGGCCCTGTGCCGGCCCTGTGCTCAGGCCCGCCCTGTGCTCAGGCGCGCCCCATGGCCTCGCGCACCACGGCGAGCAGGCTCTCCAGCCGGGCGTTGCCGGGCAGGTCCTCGACCAGCACCACCTCGCCGGAGCCGTCGGCCAGCGGCTGGCGCCAGTTCGGGTACTCCTGGTCCGTACCGGGCTGGTTCTGGGCCCGGCGCTCACCGACCCCGTCCACCAGCGAGACGCCGACGAGGCGGGCGGGCGTGCGGGCCACGTAGCGGTGCAGCGCCTCGACGACCTCGCGCTCGGAGGGGTTGTCCCCCAGCAGGCCGTGCTCGCGCAGCCGGGTAAGCATGCGGTCGCGCTCGAGGCGGGCCTCGGCGCGCACCTGCTCGACCGGCTCGGTGAGCAGGCCCAGGCGCTCGCGCAGGCTCACGTGCTCCTCCGCCAGGTACCCGGCGGTCGGCGGCAGGTCATGGGTGTTGACGGTCGCGAGCTGGAGCGCGCGGTAGGCCTCGGGCTGCTTGGGCCAGCCGTCGTCCTGCTTCTCGAACCACAGGACCCCGGTGCCCAGGACCCCGCGGCTGGCGAGGTAGTCACGCGCCCACGGCTCGACGGTCCCCAGGTCCTCGCCGATGACGACAGCCCCGGCCAGGTGCGCCTCGAGCAGGAGCACGCTCACCATCGCCTCGTGGTCGTAGCGCACGTAGGCGCCCGCGTCCGCACGCATGCCCTCGGGGATCCACCACAGCCGGAACAGGCCGATGACGTGGTCCACCCTCAGGGCGCCCGCGTGCCGCAGGACCGTGCGGGCCATCTCGCGCAGGGGCCGGTAGGCGTTGGCGGCCAGACGCACCGGGCTCCACGGCGGCTGGGACCAGTTCTGCCCGAGCTGGTTGTACATGTCCGGGGGCGCGCCGACGCACACCCTAGGGGCGAAGGCCTGCGGGTCGCTCCACACGTCGGCACCGCGCGGGTGCACACCCACGGCGAGGTCGTCCATGATGCCCAGCGCCATGCCCGAGGCCCTGGCCACCGCCTGCGCCCGCTCGAGCTGCTCGTCCACCACCCACTGCAGCCAGGCGTAGTAGTCGATGCGCTCACCCAGGGTCCTGGCCTCGTTGGCCACGTAGGCGGAGCTCGCGTCGCGCAGAGTCTCGGGCCACTGGGCGAGCGGCCCGTACTTCTCCGTCAGGGCGCACCACAGGGCGAAGCGCTCCAGGCCTTCACCCTGCTCGGCGCGGAAGCGCTCGAAGTCGCGCTGGCGGGCACGCGAGCGGCCAGCGGCGAAGATGACCTCCAGGGCCTCGCTCTTGGCCTTCCAGGCGGCGTCGCGGTCGATCGGCTCCGCGCTGCGGTTGGCCCCCTCGACCTCCTCCAGGGCCCACTGCACCAGCGAGCGGCGCGGGCCCGCCAGGCGGGAGACCTCGAGGATGTTCTCGGGGCGGATGTAGACCGGGTTGACGAAGCGCCTGGTCACCGGAAGGTAGGGCGAGGCCGTCATGGGCCCCGAGGGCTCGGCCGCGTGGAGCGGGTTGATGAGCAGGAAGTCCGCACCCTCGTCGCCCAGGAGGGAGGCGAGCTCGGCCAGGTCGTCGGCGTCGCCGATCCCCCAGGAGCCCGCGGAGCGCACGGAGTAGAGCTGGGCCATGACGCCCCAGCCCCGCTCGCCCAGCGCCGCGGGCATGTCGAGGTGGTCCGGGGCGATGGCGAGAGCGGCGCGGGCCTGGGTGGAGCCGTCGCCGACCCAGGCGACGAGCTCGTGCCAGCCCAGCGGCAGGTCGGTGGGCAGCACGAAGGTCGCCTGGCCGGTGAGCACGCCGTCGACCTCGCGGGCGGGGGTCCAGTCCTCGACCTGGGTCAGGGGGCGGTGGGTGCCGTCGTCGAGCACCGCCTCGACCCAGACCGGCGCGCCGTCGGGCACGTGGACGGCGACGGGCGCCGCCGTCCCCTGGCGCGCCACGACGGTGGGCGGCAGGACCTGGCGCCACGGGGCCGTCTCCGCCTCCCACAGGGAGCGCTCGATCTCCTCCTCCGTGGAGGCCGCCACACCGAGGGCCGCGAGGACGGCGACAAGGGTCTCACGAGAGGGGGAGGCGGGTCGCCCGCGGTAGTCCCAGTAATCGACGGAGACTCCGTTGGCCTGGGCGAGCTGGATCAGCCGCTCGGACACGGAGCCGGGGCAGGGGTCGGTCATGGCGGTGCCTCAAGGGTTGGGCGCTGGGCGCGCGGTGGCTAAGGGGGTGAGGGCCGGGCGGGTTGTCGTCCTGCCGCGACGGTGCGGGGACGGGGACGGCTGCTCGCCTGATTGCCTTGCTGCAAGGGTTTCACACACGGCCGCGCCGCGCCAACAGCATCTGCGGGCGCGGCGCGGGGTGTGCGGGTCAGTCGAGCGCGGCGATGGCGGCCGCCAGCTCGTCGGCGGTCGGTCCGACGACGACCTGGACGACGCGGCCGGAGCGGACGACGCCGAAGGCGCCGGTGGCGCGCAGCGCCTCCTCGTCCACCTTGTCCTGGTCGACGACCTCCACGCGCAGGCGCGTGATGCAGGGCTCGAGGTCCATGATGTTCTCGCGGCCCCCCAGACCCTTGACGATGTCGGCGGCGGTGCTCATTCCTTGTCCCTCCCGGTCAGTGCGTGTCGGCCGTCACTTTATCCCACATTCCCCGCCCCGTCCCACAGCCCCGTCACCGTCGGCGCCGAGCCGCCCTCCACGGCCTGTGTGTCAATCGTCGTTCACCCCGTGGCAGAAATCGCACCCGAGGGCCGGACGCGGTGCACAATGGGCGGGACCGGACTCCGTCACCGTCGAGGAGCAGCCCATGACCACCTCCACCTCCCCCGCCCCTGAGCCCATGTCGGGGATCGGCGTGAGCCCGGGCCTCGTCGCGGGCCCCGTCGCCCGCATGGCCCCCGGCATCCCCGAGCCCCCCATCGAGACCCTCGACCAGGCCCGTGACCTCGACAAGGAGTGCGAGCGCATTGCCCTGGCCGCGCAGACCGTCAAGAAGGGTCTCGAGCTGTCTGCGGCCGAGGCCAAGGGCGAGGGCCGCACCCTGCTCGAGACGACCGCCCAGATGGCCGCCGACCCCACCCTGACCTCCTCCGCCCAGGCCATGGTCCGCGAGCGCCGGCTCGTGCCCGAGCGCGCTGTGTGGGAGGCCGCCGGGACCCTGTGCGCCATGCTGGAGTCGCTGGGCGGCTACATGGCCGAACGCACCCGGGACGTGCAGGACGTGCGCGACCGCATCGTCGCCGTCCTCACCGACTCTCCCATGCCCGGTCTGCCGCACCTGCCCGAGCCCTTCGTCCTCGTCGCCCCGGACCTCGCCCCCGCCGACACGGCCCTTCTCGACCCGGAGAAGGTCGTCGCCTTCGTCACCTCCGAGGGCGGGCCCACCTCCCACACGGCGATCCTCGCGCGCGACCTGGGCATCCCCGCCATCGTCGGTACCGGTGCCGAGGTCGCTGACGCCCTGGCCGACGGCGACATCGTCCTCATCGACGGCACCAAGGGCACGATCACGCTCAACCCCAGCGAGGACGCCCTGCGCCGTGCCCGCGAGCTCGCCCAGCGCGTGCGCGTCTTCAACGGCGACGGCGGCACCAAGGACGGCCACGAGGTCCAGCTCCTCGCCAACGTCGGCGACGGCGCCGCCGCCCGCTCCGCCGCCGAGGCCAACGCGATGGGTGTGGGCCTGTTCCGTACCGAGTTCTGCTTCCTCGACCAGCCGACCGAGCCCACCGTCGAGCAGCAGGTCGAGGCCTACACGCAGGTGCTCGCTGCCTTCCCCGGCAAGAAGGTCGTGGTGCGCACCCTCGACGCTGGCGCCGACAAGCCGCTGCCCTTCCTCACCGACGCGACCGAGGAGAACCCGGCCCTGGGCGTGCGCGCCTACCGCACGACCCGCCGCGACCCCGAGGTCCTCGACCACCAGCTCGAGGCGCTGGCCCGCGCGGAGGCGGCCACCGAGGCCAAGGTGTGGGTCATGGCCCCGATGATCTCTACGGTCGAGGAGGCCCGGGCCTTCACAGACAAGGCACGCTCCTACGGCCTGAGCACCGCGGGCATGATGATCGAGGTCCCCTCTGCCGCCCTCATGGCCGACGCCATGTTCGAGCACGCGGACTTCGCCTCCATCGGCACCAACGACCTCACCCAGTACGTCATGGCGGCGGACCGCCTCCTGTCCACCCTGGCGGACCTGTCCACCGCCTGGCAGCCGGCCGTCCTGCGGCTCATCAAGACCGCCTGCGACGGCGCCGCCCCGCACGGGCGCCCCGTCGGCGTGTGCGGGGAGGCCGCGGCGGACCCGGCCCTCGCCGTCGTCCTCGTGGGACTCGGGGTGGCCAGCCTGTCCATGACCGCCCGGGCCCTTCCCGACGTCGATGCCGTGCTCAAGTCCGTCACCCTCGAGGACTGCCGGCGTATCGCCTCCCTGGCCACTGCCTCGCCGACCGCGGAGGACGCGCGCACCGCGGTGCGCGCGCAGCTGCCGGTCCTGGAGGAGCTTGGCCTGTGACCCGTCCCTACCCCGTCCCCGCCGCCTCCGACGAGCCCCTGGGCTCCGTCACGCGAGTCCTCGCGCTTGAGGAGGCGGCGGACGGGGAGGACGCCTTCACCGGCGCGTCCCTGCCCCAGCACTCCGGCCGGGTCTACGGCGGCCAGGTGGTTGCCCAGGGGCTGCTGGCGGCGGCGGCCACCCTCATCGACGACGGCGACGGTCCCCGCCTGCCGCACTCCGTGCACGCCTACTTCATGCGTGGGGGTCGGCCAGAGCAGCCCATCCGCTTCGGGGTCGAGCGCATGCACGACGGCCGCTCCTTCTCCCAGCGACGCACCACCGCCTCCCAGGACGGCGCCGCCATCCTCACCATGGTCTCGTCCTTCCAGGAGACCCAGGAGGGGGCTGAGGTCCAGCTCCCGGCGCCACAGGTGCCCCGGCCCGAGGAGCTGGTGAGCGCGCTGGAGATCTTCCGCACCATCGACCACCCGGTGGCCCGCTTCCTGGGGCGCACGGCCGCCTTCGACCTGCGTCACGTGGAGGGCAGCATCTACCTCCATCCCGGCGGGCACGCCGAGGGCCGCCAGCACCTGTGGGCCAGGGCGCGCGGACGGGTCCCCCAGGAGGCGACGCAGGTCGTCCACCGGGCCCTGCTGGCCTACATGTGCGACCAGGTCATGCTCGAGCCGGCACTGCGCAGCCAGGGCCTGTTCTGGCGCAGCGAGGGGATGAGCCTGGCCACGCTCGACCACGCACAGTGGTTCCACCGGGACGTGGACGTCAATGACTGGCTGCTCTTCGTCCAGGACTCGCCCACCTCACAAGGTGGGCGCTCTATGGCGCGCGCGGAGGTCTTCGACGCCTCGGGACGGCTCGTGTCCACCATCGCCCAGGAGGGCATGGTGCGCATGCCCACGGCCACCAGCTGCGGCCACGGCCGGTGGGCGGTCCGCGCCGCCGAGGGCGAGGACGGCTCCCCCATCCCGGACCCGCAGGTGCCCGCCGCGCACCGGGGGTGAGGCGGGCAACCGGCTGCGGCGGCGCTCTCGTGGCACCTCTCCCGTAGGCTGTGCCCTGGACACGCACACCCCCACGAAAGGCGCAGTGAACCTGTGGCTGAGTACATCTACTCGATGATCAAGGCGCGCAAGGCGCACGGTGACAAGGTCATCCTCGACGACGTCACCATGTCCTTCTTCCCCGGCGCGAAGATCGGCATGGTCGGCCCCAACGGCGCCGGCAAGTCCTCCATCCTCAAGATCATGGCGGGCCTTGACCAGCCCTCCAACGGCGAGGCGCGCCTGACCCCCGGCTACAGCGTCGGCATCCTCCTGCAGGAGCCCCCGCTCAACGAGGACAAGACCGTCCTGGGCAACGTCGAGGAGGGTGTCGCCGAGATCAAGGGCAAGCTCGACCGCTTCAACGAGATCTCCGCCGAGATGGCAGACCCCGACGCGGACTTCGACTCCCTCATGGAGGAGATGGGCAGGCTCCAGACCGAGATCGACGCCGCCGGCGCCTGGGACCTCGACTCCCAGCTCGAGCAGGCCATGGACGCCCTGCGCTGCCCGCCGCCCGACGCCGAGGTCAAGCACCTGTCCGGAGGCGAGCGCCGGCGCGTCGCCCTGTGCAAGCTCCTGCTCGAGGCACCGGACCTGCTCCTGCTCGACGAGCCCACCAACCACCTGGACGCCGAGTCCGTCCTGTGGCTCGAGCAGCACCTCAAGAGCTACGCGGGCGCGGTCATCGCCGTCACCCACGACCGCTACTTCCTCGACCACGTCGCCCAGTGGATCGCCGAGGTCGATCGCGGCCACCTCTACCCCTACGAGGGCAACTACTCCACCTACCTGGAGACCAAGGAGAAGCGCCTGGAGGTCCAGGGCAAGAAGGACGCCAAGCTCGCCAAGCGCCTCAAGGAGGAGCTCGAGTGGGTGCGCTCCTCCGCCAAGGGCCGCCAGACCAAGTCCAAGGCCCGCCTTGCGCGCTACGAGGAGATGGCCGCGGAGGCCGAGCGCACGCGCAAGCTCGACTTCGAGGAGATCCAGATCCCGCCGGGCCCGCGCCTGGGCAACGTCGTGCTCGAGGCCAGCCACCTGAGCAAGGGCTTTGACGGCCGCACGCTCATCGACGACCTGTCCTTCACGCTGCCGCGCAACGGCATCGTCGGCATCGTCGGCCCCAACGGTGTCGGCAAGACGACCCTGTTCAAGACGATCGTCGGCCTTGAGCCTCTCGACAGCGGCGAGCTCAAGATCGGCCAGACCGTCAAGCTGTCCTACGTGGACCAGACGCGCGCCGGCATCGACCCTGACAAGACCCTGTGGGAGGTCGTCTCCGACGGCCTGGACTACATCCAGGTCGGCAACGTGGAGATGCCCTCGCGCGCCTACGTCGCCGCCTTCGGCTTCAAGGGGCCGGACCAGCAGAAGCCGGCCGGGGTCCTGTCCGGCGGCGAGCGTAACCGCCTCAACCTGGCCCTGACGCTCAAGCAGGGCGGCAACCTCATCCTCCTGGACGAGCCGACCAACGACCTCGACACCGAGACGCTCGGCTCCCTGGAGAACGCGCTGCTCAACTTCGCCGGCTGCTCGGTGGTCATCACCCACGACCGCTGGTTCCTCGACCGCGTGGCCACCCACATCCTGGCCTGGGAGGGCACGGAGGACAACCCCGCCCAGTGGTACTGGTTCGAGGGCAACTTCGCCTCCTACGAGGACAACAAGGTCAAGCGCCTGGGTGCTGAGGCGGCCCGCCCGCACCGCGTGACCTACCGGAAGCTGACGAGGGACTGAACAACGCGCGCGGCACCGGGACCACTGGGTCCGGTGCCGCGCGCCGTCGTCGGTGCCGCCGGGCCCCGGCCGGCATGGTGGCGCCGACCAGCCCCCGGCCCGTCCGGTCAGCCCTCGGCCTGCTCCTGCTGCTTGCGCCAGCGGATGCCGGCGTCGATGAAGCCGTCGATGTCGCCGTCGAACACGGCCTCGGGGTTGCCCACCTCGTGGGAGGTCCGCAGGTCCTTGACCATCTGGTAGGGGTTGAGCACGTAGGAGCGCATCTGGTCGCCCCAGGAGGCCTTGATGTCGCCCGCGAGCTCCTTCTTCTTGGCGTCCTCCTCCTGCTGCTTGAGCAGCAGCAGGCGCGACTGGAGCACGCGCATGGCGGCGGCGCGGTTCTGGATCTGCGACTTCTCGTCCTGCATGGACACCACCAGGCCCGTGGGCAGGTGGGTGATGCGCACGGCGGAGTCGGTCGTGTTGACGGACTGCCCGCCCGGGCCCGAGGAGCGGAAGACGTCGATGCGGATGTCGGTCTCGGGGACCTCGATGTGGTCGGTGGACTCGATGAGCGGGATGACCTCGACGGCGGCGAAGGACGTCTGGCGCCTGCCCTGGTTGTCGAAGGGGCTGATGCGCACCAGGCGGTGGGTGCCGCCCTCGACGCTGAGCGTGCCGTAGGCGTAGGGGGCGTGGACCTCGAAGGTGACGGACTTCAGGCCCGCCTCCTCGGCGTAGGAGGTGTCGAGCACCTTGGTGGCGTAGCCGTGCCGCTCGGCCCAGCGCAGGTACATGCGCAGCAGCATCTCGGCAAAGTCCGCGGCGTCCACGCCGCCCGCGCCCGAGCGGATGGTGACCACCGCGTCGCGCTGGTCGTACTCACCGGACAGCAGCGTGCGGATCTCGAGCTCGGCCAGGTCCTTGGAGATGGCGGCGAGGTCCGTCTCCGCCTCGGCCAGGAGCTCGGCGGCGTCGTCGCCCGTCTCCTCCCCCGCCATCTCGACCATGGCCTCGAGGTCGTCGATACGGCTGGCCAGGTCCTCGACGCGCTTGAGGTCCGCCTGCGCGTGGGACAGGGCTGAGGTGAGCACCTGGGCGGCGTCGGGGTCGTCCCACAGGTCGGGGGCGGCCGCCTGCTCGCTCAGCTCGGCGATGCGCTCGCGCAGCGCCTCAGGGTCCGTCACCGCCGCGATGGAGGCGTGGGTGTGACGGAGTCGGTCGATCTCTACGGGGAAGTCAGTGGCCACCCCCGGAGTCTACGGCAGCGGGCCCACGGCGCAGGACCGCGCTGGCGCGCTGCAGGCGTTGACCCGCCGACGGCCAGACCGGGTCCTGGGCCGGTGGCCGGCGCACCGCCTGGCGCCACGTCGAGCCTGCCTCGGGGCGCCGGGTGGCAGGACGCACGATGACCGAGCCGCGCGCACCACAGCGCCACTCACGGACCGTGACGGCTTTGAGCGCCTGCCCCACGACGAGGCCTACGTGCGGGACGTCCACGCGCAGCTGACCGGGCTCATCGACCGTTACCGTCCGCAGGTGCTGTGGGCGGATACCGGCTGCCCGCGCGGCGCGTCTCAGCCGAGCTCGAGCGCGGCCGCCCCGGCGTGCACGAGATCGACCAGGGCCCGCACGGCCGGGCTCGGGTCCGTGCGAGAGGCGCGGTGACGGGCGATGAGATGGCGCGTGCCCAGTCCCGGCAGGCGCGTGGCGCTCACGCCGTCGGGCAGCGTGGCCGACAGCACAGCGAGCTCGGGCAGCAGGGCCCAGCCGAGCCCGGCCGCCACCATGGCCAGGACGACGTCGTAGTCGTAGGCGATGTGCCGGTGCGTGAGGGTGGCGCCCAGCTGGCGAGACAGGCGCTCGAGGGCGTCGGCGCCGGCGGTGCCCGGGGCCAGGTCGATCCAGGCGGGGCGGACGAGGTCCCCCAGGGCGCCCGGGGCCGCCTGGCCGGGCGGGGAGACGACGAGCCAGGCCTCGTCCAGGACGGGCACGTCCGCGGTGCCCCGGGCGGGACGGGTGGGTGCGGTGGCGTCACGCTCGAGCAGCACGAGGTCGAGGGCCCCGTTGCGCAGGCGGGCGAGGGCGCTGGCCTCCTCGGTCTCCTCCACGGTGACCGTCACACCCGGCAGGTCCTGCTCGACGCGGACGAGCAGCGGCACGAGCAGGGCGCGGATGACGGTGGCGACGGTGCCCACACGCACGTGCCCGCTGGGGGCCTTGGGGTCCATCTCGGCCAGGGACCTGCGGGCGGCGACGAGCTCGAGCTCGATGCGCTCGGCGGTCTCCGACAGCAGCCGGCCCGCGTCGGTCAGAACCGCGCCGCGGGGCGTGCGGTCCAGCAGGCGTGTGCCCGCCTCCTTCTCCAGGAGCTTGATCTGCTGGCTGACGGCTGAGGGGGTCAGGTGCTGGGCCTGGGCGGCGGCGACGATGCCACCGGCCCGGTGGACGGCCAGGAGCAGGGCGAGACGGTGGGCGGACAGGTCCATGTCCCGAGTATCCTCCGGGACTTTAGTTCAGCTGAATACCTGGATGCAGTTTCCTGCGATTGATCTGGAGTCCCAGGCAGGCCAGCATCGGGGCCGTGAACGACGCGCTGCCCACCCTCATCGCCGTCGGCGGCTGGACCGGCGCCGCCGAGCTCCTGCTCGCCTACGCCCTCGTCTCCCGTGGGCGCATCGCCGGGGACTCGCTTCGCTACCAGGCCCTCAACATCACCGGCTCGGTGCTGCTCATGGTCAACTGCGCCTACACCGGGGCGTGGCCGTCGGCGCTCGCGAACGTCTTCTACCTCGGCGTGGGGCTGTGGATGCTGGCGACGGTCAAGCGCGCCTACCTCAGCCAGCTCGCACGCCGGCACCGCGACCGGCTGGGTGTGCTCCTGCGTCCCGGCCAGCGCGGGGCCCTGGCCCGTTAGGGCCCGGCCACCACCACCCGCGCCGTGCTCGTCGCGGTGATCTCGAAGCCCTCCGAGGGCAGGACGCCCCACGGGAGGAAGGGCGGGCGCGAGCGCGCCGCCAGCGTGACGACGGCGGTGTCCCCGCCTGAGGCGTGGGCCTGGAGCACCGCGACCTCCTCAAGGCCCACGAGGGAGGCCTGAGCGGAGACGTCCTCGGCTGCGGCCATGCCCACGGCAGCGTCGGTGAGGGCCCCGGGCACGGCCCCGGCGGAGCTGACCGCGCCCGAGTAGTACGTGTCGGCTCCCACGCCGCGGGCCGCGGCGGCCGCCGCTGAGTCCGCCAAGGAGGTCAGCCTCTTGAGGTCGAGGTAGACCGCGGTGACGCAGGCCACGGTGAGCAGCAGCGCGGCGACGACGGCCATGAGGCCGATCCCCAGCAGGAGGGTCTGCCCCTCCTCCGCGGCCGGCGACAGGCGAGGCCACCACCCGCCCAGCCCACGGCGGGCACCCGGCTCCCGGGAGCGGGACCGCACGAGCCCGCGGCCGCCGGCAGCCCGAGCCGCGGCAGCGTCCTGGCCGCAGCCGGTCGAGGCGCTCACGTCTCCTCCTGGCCGGCGGGCAGGGCCAGGCGCTCGGCACTGAGACGCACGACGTCCTCACCCACGCCTCCCGCCAGCGGCAGCCCCACCCCCACCTCCACGCGCACGATGAGGCCGCTGGCGCAGCCCGCCGGGGCGCAGGTGACGCTCATGGCCTGCGCGACCGGGGTCTCGATCCCCTGGTCAGCCAGCGCCAGCCCGGCGGCGAGGTGGGCGTGGTCGAGCGCGTCAGCGCCGACGTCCACCTCCAGCACCCGGGTGGCGGCATCAGCGGCGGAGACGACGGCGAAGGACGCCGCCTGGACCTGGGCCAGGGCGATGAGGAGGTAGACGACCGGCACGACGGTGACGAGCGTCCAGCCGATGAACTCCACAGGGGCGTTGCCCTCCTCCTGCCGCAGTCGCCCCAGCAGCCGGTCCGCCCCGCGCCCCGGCGGGCGCAGGCGGGTCATGGCCCTGCCCCCAGGCGCGCGGCGGCGGCCTCGTCCACGGCGCGGCCGGTCACCGTGAGCCCGCCCGTGGGACCCAGGAGCCCGATAACCGGCAAGGGCGCGCGGACGGTCGCCGTGACAAGCCCGACTCCCCCGGACTCACCGCGCGTGACGGTCACCTGCTCGACGTAGCCGTCGGCCAGGGCAGCACCCACCAGGGCCTCGACGCGAGCGCGAGCCTCCGCCTCGGTGCCGCCCACAAGCGCCGCGCGCCTGGCCCCCTCCCCGGCCGCGTCCACGAGGACGTTGCGCACGTACAGGCCGAGAGCCAGCTGGAGCACCGCCACCGCGACGGCGACGACGAGCACCCCGACCAGGACGAAGTCCACCACGGCGGAACCCTCCTCCGCGTGGCGCCCGCCCGGAGCCCACGTCCAGGACCCGGCACGCGCCCTCAGCGGGCGGTCGGGAGCCCGCGTCCACCGACGGCGTTCAGATGGCACCGGTGACCTTGCTGATGGCGTTGCTGAACACCTCCGTGAGGGCCGGGCCCGCCACCGCCCACAGCGCGACGACCAGTCCAGCGGTCATGAGGGTGACCAGGACCCAGCCGGGGACGTCGCCACGCTCCCGGGCGAGGAGGGCGCCGACGCGGTGCAGACGGCTGACGGCGCCGGACAGGGCGCGTCGGGTCAGGGACAGCGCGGTGGTCGTGGTCACGGGACACCTCACAGACTCAGGCGGGGGGAACGAGCAGGCCCCCGGGACGGGCCCACTCGCCGGTGAGCGGGTCCATCCCCTCACACTAGGTCACGGCCCAGTCCTGAGGAAGCGGCCCCACCCGCCCTGTGGACACACGGCCGGTGGACACACGGCCAGGGACCACGCAGGCCGGGCACGCACGTCCTTGCTCACGCAGGCTGGCTCGCGCGGAGGCCACGGCGGCGCCGGGCCGGGTGGCCAGGGCCTCACAGACCCAGGCGCAGGACGAACAGCCCCGGGAACAGGGCGAAGACGACCGTGATCGGCAGGACGAGGAAGACCACGGGCACCATCTGGGCGATCTCGCGGCGCCCGCCCTCCTCCATAAGCGCGCGGCGCGAGGCCTCACGGGCGTCCGAGGCCTGGGCGCGCAGCACCTCGGCCAGCGGCGTGCCGCGCTCGAGCGCCACGGCGACCGCCTCGCACAGGCGGGTCACCGGCAGGGAACGGGTCCTGTCCTCCAGGTGGGTCAGCGCCGTCGTGAGCACCGTGCCCGAGCGCACCTCGGCCAGCGTCAGTGCCAGCTCGTCGATGAGCTCGCCACGTCCCAGCGCCACGATCCTCTCGATCGCGGCCACGGGGCCCTGGCCTGCTCCGACGACGAGCGCCAGCAGCTCGACGACGTCCGGCAGCTGCTCCTCGACCCGCGCCCGGCGCCGCTCGACCTCACGGCTGAGCCACCAGTCACGGGCAGCCGCCCCGGTGACGGCTGCCAGCAGCGAGGCCACGACGAGCACGGGCACCGACACGGGCCGTACAAGCGCCGTCGCCAGGCCCATGCCCACCGCCGTCGCGAGCCCTGCACCGGCCCAGACCACCTGCTCCAGGCGCAGCTGCTCGAGCGTGCGCTTTGCACCAGCCGCCTCCAGCCGCCGTCGGACCGTCTGCGAGGAGGAGCCGAGGCGGTCCAGGAGCGTGCCCACCGAGGCGGCAGCGGCCAGGACGCCCGCCAGGACCGTCCGGTTCTCGTCCCAGGTCCCCGAGGGACCAAGGAGACCCGAGGTCCGCGGGCGCTCACGCACGTAGGGCGCGAGCCTGTCCACCAGGCCAGGGCGGGCGCGGCGCCAGGCCGAGGCCAGCGCGAGCAGGCCACAGGACAGCAGCAGGCCCGCCAGGGCGCCGGACACCACGGGGCTCATCGCAGGACCCTGCCCTCCTCGGGCAGGCGCCCGAGCATGAGCATGAGCCGGTAGGCGACGACGGAGGCCACCGCGCCGACCGCGAGCACCAGGGCCCCGGAGGCGCTCGCGTAGGCCTGCGCGGCCTGAGGGCGGGAGGACAGCAGTGCCAGGACGAGCCAGGGAGCCGCGACGGCGACCTTGGCACCGTTGACCGTCCAGGACTGGCGGGCCTCGAGCTCCCCGCGTGTGCGCATGTCCTCGCGCAGCATGTGCGACAGCGAGCGCAGCAGGAGCCCCAGGTCGGTCCCCCCGACCTCGTGCGCGAGCCTGAGGGCCTCGACGATGCGGTCCGCCACGGGGTCGGCGAAGCGCTCCTTGAGCAGGTCCAGGCACTGGCCGAAGCGGGCCGTGGCCGCGTAGTCGCGGGCGAAGGCGCAGAAGGGCTCGCGCACGGCCTCCGGGCCGCGCTCACCGAGGCTGGCGACCGCCTCGGGCAGGCTCATACCCGCGCGCACACCCGACACGAGGGTGTCCACGGCCTCGGGCCACACCTCCCGCAGCCGGGTACGCCGGGCGCGGGCGCGTGAGGACAGCACGAGGTAGGGCAGCCCGGCAGCGATCGCCCCGAAGGCGAGGGCAATGGGCCAGGCCCGGGACACACCGAGGAACAGCAGGCCCACCCCGAGGCCGGTGCCCGCGCTCCCGGCGACGAAGACCGTCGGGCTCGTGCCTGCCGCGCCGGCCTGGACGAGCAGCTCGGCCAGGCGGCGTGAGCGCTCCGAGCGCCACTGGGGCGGCTCGGTGGTCCACGCCAGCCAGGTGAGGACCACGCCGAGGCCTCCCAGAAGCCCCGCCAGGGCCCCCATCAGCGCCACCTCCCCGTGACGTCGCCGTCCCCGGCGGCCCCAGCGGGCAGCGGCGGGGCCTCCGCCAGCAGGGCGGACAGGTCGTGGCCCGCCCTGCGGAAGCGCTCGGCGTGGGCCGGAGCCCCGGGGCCGCGCACGAGCCGGCCGTGCGCGTCCCGGTGGAAGACGTCGGCGAGCTCGATGACGTCAGCCTCCACGCGCCCGGACACGGCGGCGACCTCATGCACCTGCCGCTGTCCCTGAGGGGCGAGCTCGAGGTGGACGACGAGGTCCACGGCGCTGGCCACCGTGGGGACGACGAACTGGGAGCCGACGTTCTCCCCCGCGAGCAGGGGCAGTGTGCACAGCTTGACGATGGCCTCGCGGGCAGAGTTGGCGTGGATGGTGGACATTGCGGGAAGGCCGGAGTTCATGGCGATGAGCAAGTCAAGGGCCTCGGCCTGGCGGACCTCGCCGATGAGCAGCCGGTCGGGGC
This sequence comes from Actinomyces sp. W5033, assembly GCF_051303165.1. Lineage (NCBI taxonomy): Bacteria > Bacillati > Actinomycetota > Actinomycetes > Actinomycetales > Actinomycetaceae > Actinomyces > Actinomyces sp. W5033. The sequence goes on from NZ_JBPPGD010000013.1 coordinate 40,522, forward strand.
GCATGCGCAGGGCCTCCTTGACCAGGCGGCGCAGGTCGATGCCGCCCACGCCCTCGAGGTTGTCGTCGCGGGTCTGCATGGCCACGCAGTCCCGGTGGCCCAGGGCCAGCTCGAAGACCTCCTCGCAGGTGACCACCCGCTGCCAGGCCGGGATCGCCCCCGCCAGGGCACGCACCATCGTCGTCTTGCCCGCCTGTGTGGCGCCGGAGACGAGCACGTTGAGGCCGGACTGGACCGCGGCGTCGAGGAAGGCGGCGGCCTGCTCGGTGAGGGACCCCAGGCGCACGAGGTCGGCGGTGCGCGCGGCGCGCGCGGTGTGCTTGCGGATGTTGAGCGCCCAGTGGGTGGCGGTGATCGGCGGGATGACGACGTGCAGACGCTCCCCTCCGGGCAGCTGGGCGTCAACGAAGGGGCTCGACAGGTCCAGGCGGCGTCCCGACACGCGCAGCATGCGCTCGACCAGGACCCGGATCTCCTCGTCCTCGAGGATGGTCGTCGTCAGCTCGCTGCGCCCGTGGCGAGCGATGAAGACGCGGCCGGGGGCGTTGACCCAGATCTCCTCGATGGTCTCGTCCTCGAGGTAGGGCTGCAGGGGCCCCAGCCCGGCGAGCGCGTCCACGGCGGCGGCCTGGGCCCGTTCAGGGTCGGCCAGCGGCGGCACCAGGCCGGCGTCGGCGCGGCTGAGGTAGTCGGCTCCCGCCTCGGCGACCAGGGCCTCGAGTGCCTCGACCTGGCTGAGGGGGTCGATACCGCGCCGGCGCACGAGCTCGCGGATCTCGGTGTGCAGGAGGGTGGCGGCGTCCATGTGCTCTCGGATCGGGGAGGGTGGCGCCGTTCGGGTGGTGCCGTGCAGCGCCTGCGGGGACGGGGGCGTGACCCCGCGCGACGGTGAGCAGGGGCACGGGCACGACACTAGGCCACGGCGCCGCCGTGGGACCACCACGGGCCGCGTCCCTGTGGACAAGCGCGCCGGTGCGCCACTGCCGCGGTCCCACGTGCCTCGCTTACGGTTGGGGCATGTCGAGCACGACCCACGGTCCGACCCAGCCCTCCGACGCGAGCACGCAGCCCGACGCGCGTCCCGTTGACCGTCGCGGGCCAGAGCCCTCGCGGCTGGCGCTGGCGGCAATCGCCTCGGTCGCCGTGCCCGGTCTCGAGCCGGCGCGCCTGGCCCTGCCCCAGCAGGAGTCGGCGACGGTGCGCGTCGTCGGGGTCATCGACTCCCAGGGGCGCCACTGGGAGGTCCACCAGGCGCGCACGGACGCCGCAGGCGCGGCCCTCGATGCCGAGGCCGAGGTGCTGCGCCGCATCGGGAGGGAGCGCGACGAGGGGCGCCTGTCCTTCGACGTCTCCCGTCCGGCTGGCTCCCTGCGCCGCGAGGGCCTGCACGTCCAGGTCCGTTCCCACGTGAGCGGACGCCCGGTGGATCTCGCCGAGCTCCGCCCGGGCCCGGGGCTGTCCGCCGGCCTGGGCAGGGCCCTGGGCGAGCTGCACGAGCTGACGACGCAGGTCGTCTCGGAGGCGGGCCTGCCCGTCTACGACGCCGAGGACGTGCGTGAGAGGTGGTTGACGGTCTTCGACGAGGCCGCGGCGACGGGCCGGGTGCCCGCCTCGCTGCTGCACCGTTGGGACCAGGTGCTGGCGGACACGGCCCTGTGGCGCTTCCGTCCCTGTGTGGTCCACGGTGACCTCGCCGAGGAGAACGTCCTCGTCGCCGGCGGTGCCGTGGTCGGGATGCGGGGCCTGGACCAGGCCCACGTGGGCGACCCGGCTGAGGACATGGCCTGGGTCTACGCTAGCGTGCCGGTGGACTGTCTGGACTCGGTGGAGGACGCCTACGACGTCGCCCGCACCGAGGGCGTGGACCGGCACCTGCGTGACCGTGCCGAGCTCGTCTCGGAGATGAGCCTGGCGCGCTGGCTGCTGCACGGGCTGCGCTCGGGCTCTCCTGCCGTGACCGAGGACGCGGTCTCGATGCTCCAGGACCTGGCCGCGCAGGTTGGCGACGAGCCCCTGGTCGAGGTGCGCGAGCCGCGCCTGGCGCCGGTACCGGGTGAGAAGGAGGTCTCATCGCCCTCGGCCACGACGAGCGAGATCGCGATGGTGAGCCTCGACGAGGACGGGCACGAGGACGCCGAGGTGGTCCGTCTCACGGGCGTCCAGGACACGGTTGAGTCCCCCACCGAGGACTGAGCGAGGGCTGGGCGGGCGGCGGCTCGCTCCTGCGCCCCCCTCTCCTGTGGCGCCCGGTGCGCCACCGACGGCGTCGGGCCGTACCTGCACGGTGGCGCCCCCTGCGGCGCCCACCTGTGGGACATGGCCCGTGACCCGGACGAGCAGGCGGTCCTGAGACGCTCGTGGAGCCGGCTCCGAACCGCCTGCAGGCCCGTCTCAGGCCGGGGCGAGGACGCGCGCGATCTCCTCAAGACCCAGCAGGTCCGCGCCCGCGAGCTCATCGACCTCACCCTGCTCTGGGGCGACGTAGACGTAGGCCGCGCGCACGGCGCTCGTGGGCACCCCCAGTGAGGAGGCCCAGGCGTGGACGTAGACGCTCAGCTGGTCCACGGGCACGCGCCGCTGCCCCGTCTTCCAGTCCACGACGAGCCAGGCCCCCTCCTCGTCCTCGCGGGCGCCCTCGCGGCGGAAGACCGCGTCGATACGGCAGCGCAGGGTCGTGGCCCCGATGGTGAGCTCGCGCTCGACCTCGGTGTCGGCCAGGCTCCACCCGCGCAGCAGGGGCAGGGACTCGGCGGTGGCGAGCCAGCGCTCGAGCTGTGCACGGTCCTGCTCGTCCAGGGTGTCGGGCGCACCCGCCTGCGCCAGGGTCAGCAGGCTGCCCTGGGCGGCGAGCCGCTGGGCGACGGCCTCGTGGAAGAGCGTGCCCAGGCGGGCCGCGGGCTGGGGCTCGCGGGGCAGCGGACGGCGAAGGTCGGTGGCGAAGGCGGCGGGGTCCGTGCGCAGGCGGTCGAGGCTGGTGGCGGCCAGGTGCGCGGGCAGGCGCACCTCGGGCACACGGCACTCGTCGGCGTGCCGCTGTGCGAGCAGCAGCTCCAGGTCCTGCTCCCAGCGGGCCACCAAGGGGTCGCCCTGCCCCGGATGCCGGGCGCCCGCCACAGCGACACTGCCCGCCGCAGCGACGTCGAGGGCTCCCTCGCGGCGGGCGGCTCGCCGCGCGTCGGCACGCCGCCGCGCCGCCTCCGTCCCGCCTCGCCCGGCAGGCGTCGTGCTGTCCACCTCGCAGGCGTCGAAGGGCCAGGTCCCCTCCCTCACACGGGTGGTCAGCGCGTTGCTGGCCTCGGGGTCCAGGTCAACGATGCCCTGGGCATAGGGCTCCACGAGTCCTCGGCGCACCAGCTCGTCGAGGAAACGGGACATGGGCCGAGGCGTGGTGGCCTGCTTGGCCAGGTGCGATCCGGTCAGGAGCAGGTCGTGGCGGGCCCGGGTGAAGGCGACGTAGGCCAGGCGCCGCTCCTCGGCCAGCGCATGGCGCCCCAGGGCGAGCCGGTACTCGCTGAGCATGGCCTTGACCTCGTCCTGCTCGGCGTCCTGGGGCTCGACGAGGCCCAGCTCGAAGGGCGGCAGGGTCGCGGCGTCAGCACGCAAGGGGTGGGGAAACTCCTGGGAAGAGGTCATCCAGCCGCCCGTCGTCAGCTTCCGGTCCGGTCTGACGCCTGACCTGTAGGAGGGGAAGACCTGCTCGTTGAGGCCGCACACGACGACGACGTCCCACTCCAGGCCCTTGGAGGCGTGGACCGTGAGCACCTGCACGGCACCGGGCTCGGGCTCGACCTCCGGGGCGGACAGGCCTGCCTCACGCTCCTCGGCGGTGTCGAGCCACGTGAGGAAGTCTGCGAGGGTCGGCGCCTCCATCTCCGCGGTGAAGCGCTCGGCGACGGTGCGCAGGCTGTCCAGCGCCCGGCGTCCCATGCGGTCGTCCACCCGGGCGGCGATCTCGATGTCGAGGTCGAGGGCCTGCTCGGCGAGCACCACCAGCTCTGGCAGCGGCAGGGACAAAGCGGCGCGGACCCGGGCCATGGCCCGTCCCAGGCGCACGGCGGTGCGCCGTCCGGACTCGGTCAGGCCCGCGGCGCCATCCCCCTGGCCGTCCGGGGCCTGGTCCTCGGCCCACCGGGTGAGGGCGTCGATGGACTCGGCGAGGAAGGGCGTCTCGGCCTGCACGCCCGGTCGCCTGTCGCCGGAGGCGACCTGGTGGCGGGCCAGCAGCGCCAGGGCCCGGAGGTCCGAGGCGCCGATTCCGTGCCCGGTGAGCAGGCGCACCAGACGGTCACCCCTCTCCGGGTCAGCCGCGACGGTCAGCAGCGCGCGCACGTCCGCGACCTCGGGGACAGCAAGCATGCCTCCAAGCCCGACGACCTCGCAGGGCAGCCCACGCTCCTGCAGTGCCTCGGCCACGGCCGCGAACTGGCCGCGCGTGCGGCACAGGACGGCCATGGAGGCGCTGGGGCTCCAACGCTCCTGGAGGAAGTCGGCGATGGTGCGCGCCTCCTCGAGCGGGTCCTGGACGAAGGCCGCCGCCACCGTGCCCTCCGCGAGCCCGGTGGAGGCGGGACGCTCGTTGAGGCGGGTGACCGGGATGTGCGCGACCTGGGCGTCACCGGGCTGGAGCGTGTGCTCACGCAGGGGCTGGGAGGTGGCGTTGGCGACGGCGAGGATGCGGCGGTCGCTGCGCCAGGCCGTTGACAGGGGCCGCACGGGGGTCGCCTGCTGCGGGTCGGCGCCGGCGGCCACGGCGGCGGTGCCCGAGGGGTTGAACATGGCGTGGAAGGTGTCGAGGGCGCCGGCGCTGGCTCCCCGCCAGCCGTAGATCGCCTGGTTGGGGTCCCCCACCGCGGTGACGCCGCCGTCGGAGAACAGGGCGCTGAGCAGCCGGGTCTGCGCCACGGAGGTGTCCTGGAACTCGTCGAGCAGGACCGCCGGGTACTGCTCACGCACGGCCTGAGCGGCTTGAGGGACCTCCTCGGCCACACGGTAGGCCAGGGCGATCTGCTCGCCGAAGTCGAGCAGGCCGTGACGGCGCTTGTGGTCACGGTACTGGGCCACGAGGGCGAGCATGTCGCGCTGGGCCGTCATGACCCCCGACGACGTGCCCATGACGGACTTGAGGCCACGGATCCGGGCGAGGCCCTCGAACAGGCCGGCGAGGTCGTCCAGCCCGCTGTGGGCCTCCTCGACCTCCAGGAGGTTCTCCGACAGGGCCCCGTCCAGGCGCAGCACGGCAGCAGTGGCGGTGCCGACGGAGCCCACGGGCAGGTCCAGGGTGGTCTCCTCGACGATGCGGCTGACGATCTGCCACGCGCGGGCCTCGGTGATGAGCACGGAGTCAGGGTCAAGGCCGATGCGCAGACCGTGCTCGCGCACGAGGGAGCCGGCGAAGGCGTTGTAGGTGGCGACCGTGGGCCCCGGCTCGTCCTCACGCAGGGCGCGCAGGCCGGAGGCGGCGAGCTGGGCGAGCCGGACGTTCACGCGCTGGTCGAGCTCGGCGGTGGCCTTGCGGGTGAAGGTCAGGCCGAGGACCTGGTCGGGACGGACGTGCCCGGAGGCAACCAGGTGCACCACCCGCTGGCTCATGGTGGCGGTCTTGCCCGATCCCGCGCCGGCGACGACGAGCAGCGGGCTCAGCGGGTGGGCGATGACCTCAGACTGCTCGGCGGTGGGTCGCGGCATGCCGAGCGCCCGGGCGAGGTCCTCGGGGGTGGGCTGCGCGGTCACGAGACGGTCCTCCTTCCTTCTGGCTGCACCGGGCAGGAGTCCTTGACCGGGCAGGTACGGCAGTGCGCGCCGCTACGGGCGCTCAGCACGTCGGCGCTGGCGGCCCTCGCAGCGGTCACGAGCAGCGTCCGGGCCCAGTCCTGCCCGGTCTGCGGGTCCGGGCTCGGGTCGAGGGCGGCGCCGGCGGGCGCCAGGGCGGGCATCCCGTTGTCCTTCTTGAGCGGGTCCTTGCCCAGCAGGACGAGGGCGGCGCCACTGACCTCGTAGCCCGTGGCCTCCAGGGCCAGGCGGTAGGCGGCGAGCTGGGGGTGACGGGCGGGTTCGGCGTTGACGTGCTTGCCGGTCTTGAGGTCGATGAGGCGGACCCGTCGGCGTCCGTCCTCCGTCTGCCCGAGGTCCTCGAGGCGGTCGATGCGCCCGGCCAGGGTCAGGCGCACGGTGCCGTCCGGGAAACCGTCGTCGGGCGGCACGGGCAGGTCGAGGTCCACCTGGATCGTCTGCTCGACCTCGACAGGACCGGGGACGGACTCGAGGTAGCGTCTCAGCCGCTCGACGATGGCGCGTGCCCGGGCCGTCTCAACGGCTCCCACCCACGTGGCCGGGAAGCCGAGACCGGGCAGGCGCTCCTCGAAGCGCGCCATGAGAGCCTCGCCGCGCAACCCGTTGTCCTGGGCCTCCTGCGCGAGCTCGTGGACGACGTTGCCCAGCTCCTGTGCCTTCGAGGGGGCCCCGCCGGCGCCGTTGCGCTGGAGGAACCACCTGAGCGGGCAGGCGCTCAGGGCCTCGACGTCGGAGGGGCTGACCCGCACCCTGCCGCCCACTGGCACGAGGCGGGCGCTGCTCGAGGGCCCGGACACGCCGAGCCAGGAGGAGGGAGAGGCACCCGGCACGTGCTCGGCGGCCAGGCGGGCCAGCATGGTGGCGGCGGCGCGGGCACGCTCACGCTGCTGCGCGTCGGCGCCGGGCAGGTGGCCGGTGACCAGGGCGTGGCGCAGCTCGCCGACGAGGCTGCGCAGGGTGAGGTCCCCGGTCTCGGCAGCGGTGAGCACATGCCCGTCGGAGTCCTGGACGACGGCGCCGGCGGCGCGCGCGACCTCCAGGAGGAAGGAGGAGGGCGCGTGCTCCTCATCGCTCACGGCGGTCACGACCAGGCGCCTGCGGGCACGGGTGAGGGAGGCCAGGAGCATGCGGCGCTCGTCGGCGCGGACCTCTCCACGGGCGCTGACGGGGTCGAGGACGCAGGTGGGCCGGCCGTCGGCGTCCAGCGGCAGGCGGCCGGTGACGGCATCGACGAGCAGCCCGGACCGGGTGAGCGTGTCGCGCAGGCGCAGGTCCGGCCAGGCGTCCCGGCCCAGGCCCATGACGGCGACGACCTGCCACTCGCGGCCGGCGGCAGCCGCGGGGGTCAGGACGCTGACACCAGCGGGGCGCACGCCCTGGGGGGCGACGGAGTCGGAGGGCAGGACCTCGGCGGCGAGCTCGTCGAGGAAGTCGCCGGCCCCGGCCCCCGGGTGGCGCTCGGCCCACACCTCGGCGCGCTTGAACAGGGTAGTGACGACGTCGAGGTCGTGCTCGGCGGCCTCGGCGAGCACGGCGGCGGTGTGCGAGGTGCGTGCGAGGGGGTCGAGGGCCCGAGCGCGCCAGGCTCCGGCGCGGCCCGAGGCCTGCCATGCCCGCCACAGCAGGCGCTCGACGTCCACGTGCCCGAGGGCACCGTCCTCGTCGCGGCAGTCCTCGACCACCTGTCTCAGGGCGGCGACGACGGCCGCCGCGCGGGCGAGCCTGCCGGCCTGCTCGGCCAGGGCGTCGGCGTCGTCGCGCAGGGCGGCGGCGAGGGCATCCGCCTCGGTGGTGCTGGCCAGGACGGCCAGGAGGTGCTCATCCGGGGACTGCTCGGCGCTCCTGGCGGCTCGCAGGTGACGGCGCAGACGGCGCAGGTCGAGGACGGTGAGCCCGATAAGAGGGCTGGTGAGCAGGTCGAGGGCGTTGGGGCGCTCGGGCGCGGCGGTGGCGTCCCCGAGGCGCCCCTCGAGCGCGGCTCGGGCGACGGCGAGCAGGGCGGCGGCGGCCGGCTCGGCGCGCAGCAGCACGGCAGGGGTCGTGGAGGCCAGGGGCACACCGCGTCGGCGCAGCTCACGGGCCACGGCACGGGCGCGGCCGGCGGAGCGCAGGATGACGGCCATGTGCTCCCAGCCGGTGCCGTGGTGGACGTGCTCGGTGCGCAGCACCCGGGCGACGTGCGCGGCCTCCTGGGGCTCAGAGGCGGCCACCAGGACCTCGACACCGGCGGGTGCCCCGCCCCCAGGGCCTACGGGGCCACCCGCCGGGCCGCTGCCCGGGGCGCCGTGGCCGCCGCAGGCGCTGGGCGACGTGGCGCTCCACTCGGGGACGGCTGCCAGCTGCGGCGCCCGGTGCGAGGCCGTGCCGGTGACAGTCAGGCGTGAGGCCTGGTCCTCCCACACGCGCACGAGGGCGGGGCCCCCGCGGTGCCGGGTCCCCAGCCGCAGGCGGGTGGCGCCCAGGCCCGTGCGGTCCTCGGCCTCGACCAGGAGGCTGGGCGTGCCTCCACGGAAGGTCTCGACGGCGACGTCCGGGTCCCCCAGGACGAGGACCTGCGCCCGGTGCCCGGCGCGGTCGGGCCGGGCCAGGGCCACGAGCAGGCGGGCGGTGACGGCCGTGCAGTCCTGGTAGTCATCGACGATGACGAGGTCGGGCACAGGACGCGGTTCAGTGACTCCCTCGCGCTCCCACCCGTCCAGGGCCTCGATGGCGCGGTCCTGGACACGGGCGGAGTCCATGCGCCGGGTCTGGCTGCGTCGTCCGGCGCTCGCCCGGCCCTGGGCGTCCCAGGCGCGCAGCAGCTCGGAGGCCGGCTGCCACAGGGGCACGTCAAGACGCCTCCCCCAGTCGGCGAGCTCCTCGGCCGTGACGCCGAGCTCGCCCGCGCGGGCCAGCAGGTTGCGCAGCTCGGTGCGCAGGGCCCGGGAGCGGACGGCCTCGGCAGGTAGGCCGGGCCACTGGGACGGGTGCAGCAGGGCGGCGAGCGCGGCGTCCTCCTCAGCCCCGGCGAGCAGGACGGGGGCCGGCAGCGGGTCCACCCGGGCAGTGAGGAAGGTGCTCAGGACGGTCAGGGCGAAGCCCGCGGGCGTGCGCACGCGCACCACTCCCCCGCCGTCGGCACCGAGCAGCCGCGCCGCCCGGGTGCGCAGCAGGTCCGCGCGCGAGCGGGTCGGGGCCAGCAGGAGCGCGTCGCGGCCGCGGGCGACGGCCGTCGTGAGCAGGTGCAGCGCCAGCGTGGACTTGCCCGTGCCGGGAGCACCGAGGACGACGAGGTCCTCCCCGGCGGCGGCGCGCGTGAGGACCACCTCGGCGTCAGCGTCGGGGCCGGGCAGGCCGGGAGGCTCGAGGGCGGGCAGCAGACGCACCTGCGCCCGCACCGGTGCCCCACCGTGCGTGGTGGGAGCGTGCGCTGGTCCTTGGGCTGGTGTCACGGAACCATCACACCACGGGCCACCGACACGCAACCGACGCCGAGCACGGGCCGCCCCTTGCGGGGCCTGACGGGCGCTGCCGCGTCCGCCCGCCGCTGAACCCTGCCGTCGGGGCGGTGGCGGCACCGGCGCGCGCGCCCCGGGCCCATAGGATCACCGCAGGCAGCGCCCGGAGTCCCCCGGGCGCGCACCACGCACGACAGACGGAGCGACCATGCAGGTGACGATCGGTATCAAGCACTCCCCCCGCGAGCTGTCCCTCGAGACCTCCGCGTCCCAGGAGGACGTGCTCGCGGCCCTGTCCGGCGCGGCCACGCAGGACGTCACCATCAGCGACGACAAGGGCCGCAAGGTCTTCGTCCCCGCCGGGTCCCTGGCCTACGCCGAGCTCGGTGAGGCCGCACCCCGTCGGGTCGGCTTCGGCGTCTGAGGGGCCCGGCGCCGCTCAGGCGTTGAGGCCCAGGCCCTGGACGCGCCGCAGGGCGCCGTCGGACAGCGCCTCGTGCAGGTCGGCCTGGCTGACCGGTCCCCCGAGCAGGTCGGGGATGCCCGCCAGCACGCGCAGCAGCGAGCCGATCTCCTCGCCCACGACCCGGCGCCCCCACAGCCCCATCCGGCCCGCCAGCTGCGGGTCGGCCGTGACCCCCGGCAGGAGCTGGGCGGCGGCGAAGTCCTCGAAGGCGTCCTCGGACAGGGCCCGGTCCAGGGCCTCGCGCGGCCCCTCAGGCAGCGCCGCCACGAGGGCGCGGCAGAAGTCCCTGAGCATGCCCAGGTAGAGGTGGCTCTTGAGCAGGCGCTCGTACCAGTCTGCGGGGCGCAGGCGCTCGTCGAGCTCCCCGAGGCACCCCTGGTAGGGCTGGGCCGCCGTCGGGGCGTCCGTGCCCAGCGACCGCAGGAGGGCATCGACGTCGGCGAAGGCGCTCACACGCTGCGCGCTCATGCTCAACAGCTCGGCCCGCTCCACCATGCGGGGAGCCTTGCCCGCGTCCTTGGCGTGGCGGATGGAGGCCACGGTGCAGGAGAAGGCGACGAGGCCGGCGACGGCGGTGACGTGGGCGGGCGGCACAGCGGTACTCATGGTCACAGCGTAGGCGTGCCACCGGTCACTGACACCACGAGTGACATCGCACACGAGCCGCCCACCGCCGGGCCACCTCACAGGGACCCAGGGCCCACCTGAGGCTAGGCTGGGTGCGTCCACGGTTGCCCGGTCGTCCAGCAGCCACGCCCCGCCGGCCCCACGGCCCTGAGCGGGGCACGATTCACGATCGGCTGCCACACCCGCGACCGCGTCGCGCCACCGCCCCGGGGCCTGAGTCCGCAGGGCGCGGGCGCCCTCGCACGCCACGCCCGCCGGGCCGCCGCACGCGCCCACGGACCACGTGCTGGCGGTCACCCACTGACCGGAGGAACCTCGTGGAGAACGAGAACCCCACCACTGCCCCTCTCGACACCCCGGAGGGCGCCTCAGCCGTCGCCGAGGCCCCTGCCACCCCCACGACCGGCATCCTCGCCACCGCGGGCGCCCACGCGCCCGTCCTGGAGGAGGCCACGCCGGACATCACCGACGAGGGAGACACGCTCGATCTGACGCACAAGACCTTCGCCGACTACGGCGTCGAGCCGGAGATCAGCGAGGCGCTGGCCGCCAAGGGCATCACCCACCCCTTCCCCATCCAGGCCCTGACCCTGCCGGTCGCGCTCGAGGGCCTCGACATCATCGGCCAGGCCAAGACCGGCACCGGAAAGACCCTGGGCTTCGGCATCCCCCTGCTCATGGACACGCTCGGCCCTGGGGAGGAGGGCTGGGACGAGGACCCCGCGGCCGGCTCCCCGCAGGCGCTCGTCGTCCTGCCCACCCGCGAGCTCGCCAAGCAGGTGGCCACCGAGCTCGGCCAGGCCGCCGCCAGGCGCACCGTGCGCATCGTCGAGGTCTACGGCGGACGCGCCTACGAGCCGCAGATCGAGGCCCTGGAGAAGGGCGCGGAGGTCGTCGTCGGCACGCCCGGACGCCTCATCGACCTCATGGACCGCGGCGTGCTCGACCTGGCCCACGTCACCACCGTCGTGCTCGACGAGGCGGACGAGATGCTCGACCTGGGCTTCCTTCCCGACGTCGAGAAGATCCTCGCCCGCACCCGGCCGGACCGCCAGACCATGCTCTTCAGCGCGACGATGCCCGGCGCCGTCGTCGCCCTCGCCCGCCGCTACATGACCCAGCCCACACACATCCGTGCCCAGGACCCCGGTGACGACTCGATGACCGTCACCACCGTCCGGCAGGTCGTCTACCGCACGCACGCCCTCAACAAGGTCGAGGTCGTCGCCCGCGTGCTGCAGGCCGAGGGACGCGGTCGCACGATCATCTTCGCGCGCACCAAGCGCACGGCCGCGCGTGTGGCCGAGGACCTCGCGGCCCGCGGCTTCGCCACCGGAGCGCTGCACGGGGACCTCGGCCAGGGGGCCCGCGAGCAGGCGCTGCGCGCCTTGCGCAACGGCAAGATCGACGTCCTGGTCGCCACTGACGTCGCCGCCCGCGGTATCGACGTCGATGACGTCACCCACGTCATCAACTACCAGTGCCCCGAGGACGAGAAGATCTACGTCCACCGCATCGGCCGCACGGGACGCGCCGGGAGCTCGGGCACGGCCATCACCTTCGTAGACTGGGACGACACCCCGCGCTGGCGGCTCATCGCCAAGGCCCTCGGCCTGCCCCAGGAGGAGCCGGTGGAGACCTACCACACGAGCGCGCACCTGTTCACGGACCTGCACATCCCCGAGGGGGTCACGGGCACGCTCCCCCGCTCCCAGCGGACCCTGGCGGGCCTGGGCGCGGAGGAGATCGAGGACCTCGGCGAGACCGGCCGCTCGCGGCGCGACGGCGGTCGTGGGGACCGCACCGGTCGCGGTGGGCGCGGGCGCAGCCGTGACGGCGAGCGCACCGGTCGTGGTGGACGCGGTGATCGCTCCCGCCGAGGGCGCTCCACCACGGCCGCGGGCTCAGCGGACGGCTCCGCGGCCGCCGCGCAGGGCACGGGCACGCGCCCGCCGCGCTCACGCACCCGCAAGCGCACCCGTGGCGGTGGCGCCGCCCGCTCCGGCGACTGACAGGCCGCGGCGAGCCGCGCAACGTTGCTCGGGGCCGGCCACCATGTCCTGGTGGCCGGCCCCGAGCACGTCGGTCATGCGATCCTGTCTCTCAGCCGAAGACGGCCCTCAGCACGAGGACGCCGACGGCGCCGATACCCGCTGAGGCCGGCAGGGTGATGGCCCAGGCCAGCCCGATGGGCTTCATCAGCTGCCAGTTGGCGCTCTTGTTGACGATGCCGACGCCGAGGATGGCGCCGATGAGGATGTGCGTGGAGGACACCGGCAGTCCCAGCACCGAGGCCCCCATGACCACGGCCGCGGCCGACAGCTCGGCGGCGAAGCCTGAGGCCGGGTGCATCTTCGTCAGACCGGAGCCGACGGTCTTGATGACGTTGCGGCCGATGAACCACAGGCCCGAGATGAGGGCGGCGCCGCAGGCGACCGTGATGGCGGCGGGCACGGCGGCGTGGGCGGACAGGGAGTCGGTGCGCAGGACGTCGATGATGGCCGCGAAGGGGCCCACGGCGTTGGCGATGTCGTTCGAGCCGTGGGAGAAGGCGAAGGCGGAGGCCGTGAAGACCTGCATCCAGGCGAAGAGGGTGAAGGTCGCCTTGGACAGGGACTTCTTCTTCATCGAGCGGGCGAAGATGAAGATCGAGAACCAGACGACGGCGGCGATCATGCCCATGACGAGCACGTTCTGGAACATGTCCAGGCCGAGGGAGAGGTTCTTGAGCCCCTTGAACAGCAGCATGGCGGAGATCACCACCGAGCCGGCGGCGGCGAGCAGCGGGACCCACGTCTCCAGGGCCTTGTGGGACTGGATCTTGTCCGCCTTGCGCTCGATGCGCAGCAGCTCCTTGAAGTAGTCGGACTCGAGCTCATCCTCCTCGAAGTCCGGCATGGCCAGGGCGGCGGCGTCGCGGGTCATCTTGTTGGTGTAGGCCAGCTGCTGAAGCTCGGTCAGACGCTCGAAGGAGGCGCGGTGGGCCTCGCGGTGGGCGATGCGCTCGGCGTGGATGGCGCGCATGCGCGAGTCCGCCTCCTCACCGTAGATGAGGATGTGCTTCTTGATCCGGCTGAAGACGAACCAGGAGGCCAGGGCCCCCAGGCACGGGGACAGCACCCAGGACATGGCGATCGTGCCGATCTCGCTCCACCGGACCATCTCGAAGCCACCGGTGCCAGTGATGAGGCCGAGGGTGACGGCCGCGCCGACGATGCCGCCGATGATGGCGTGCGTGGTGGACACCGGCCAGCCCATCTTCGTGGCGATGAGCAGCCACAGGGCCGCCCCGAGCAGGGCGGACATCATGATGAAGGCGAAGTCCATGGGCATGAGCGCCGCGTGGGACAGGTCGACGATCCCCGAGCGCACCGTCTCGGTGACGTCACCGCCCGCCAGCACGGCGCCCGAGACCTCGAAGACGGAGGCGACGAGCAGCGCCTGCTTCATCGACAGGGTGCCGGCGCCCACCGAGGTGCCGAAGGAGTTGGCGACGTCGTTGCCCCCGATGTTGAAGGACATGAACAGACCGACGGCGGCGGTCGCCAGCAGGATGAGGTGGTCGCCCGGGTCGTTGACGTAGCCGACCGCCCAGGCCATGAACCACACGGCGGAGACGACGAGGATCGAGCCGAAGACGAGGTGCCAGTTGCGGTCAGCGCCCAGAAAGCGCGTGGCCCGGGCAGCGGGCTCCTGGTCCTCAGGGCCCTGCGTGAGCCTGTCCGCCTGGTTGAGCTCGTGGGCGACCTCGGAGACCGTCTGCGGGTTGGTGGGGGGAACGGCGAGGGGACCTGCCCCCTGGGGGGAGTCGGGGGTCATGCCGTCGGGCAGGTCAGCGGACACGGTGTCCTCCTGAGAGATGCGGGGACCGCGCCGTCGGGCGCGGCGGTCGAAGCATGACGACGCTAGGTGAACGGAAGGTAACGCCTGCTCACGGCTGGTCACAAGAAACTGGCCTTGACGAAGGCAACGAGCCCGTCACCGATCATCTGCACCGCGATGGCGGCCAGCAGGAGGCCGAAGATCCGTGTGAGCACCCGGATGGCCGTGTCCCCCAGGACCCGGTGCAGGCCGACCGAGTACCTCAGGGAGGCCCAGACGACCACGTGCGTGGCCAGCAGGGCGAGGGCCACCGTCACCCACCCGACGACGGGCGTGCTGGCGGACTCGACGGCGACCATCGCGGCGACGATGGCGCCCGGCCCGGCGAGCAAGGGTGTGCCCAGCGGGACGAGGGCGGTGTTGGTTGAGCCGGAGGAGGGGGCGGAGTCGTCGTCGCCGTCGGTCAGCAGCTCGAGGGCGACCAGGAGCAGCAGCAGCCCGCCGGAGACCTGCAGGGCGGGCACGCTGATGCCCAGGAACCGCAGGATGTACTGGCCGAAGAGGGCGAAGACGAGGATGACCCAGAAGGAGACCAGGGTGGCCTGGGCGGCGGAGCGGCGCCGGTCGGCGTCATTCTGGCGGCCGGTGAGCGTGAGGAAGATCGGCACGGCGCCCAGGGGGTCCTGGATGACGAGGATGGTGGTGAAGGCCGTGGCGAAGAGGACGGGGCTGAAGATCGACTCGAGCATGAGGTGTGTCCGGGGTACGGGGTCGGGCGGCGCCGTGAGCAGCGTTGTTGAGGGCTACCGTATCGGGCCGCGGGCCCGGCTCCTGCCTTCGAGGCCCGCGCCCCGGGCAGGTCCACCCGGCGGGGGCTCTCAGGGCAGGACGAGCCCCAGCCTGCCCTCGTCGAGGACCCTCTCCAGGAGCGCGGTCGGCATGAGGTGCTCCCCCAGCCGGTTCGGCTTGCCCCAGCCGTGGTAGTCCGAGGCCCCCGACACCCCCAGCCCGAGTCGCTCGGCCAGGGCCCGGGCCTGCTCGCGCTGGGCGGCGGTGTGGTCGCGGTGATCGACCTCCAGGGCCGCCAGGCCCGCCTCAGCCATGCGCGCGAAGGTCTCGTCCGGCACGAGGCGGCGCTGGCGCCCGGCCGCCCGGGGGTGGGCGGCGACGGGCACGCCGCCGGCGGCGCGCACGAGCGCGCAGGCCTCGACCGGGTCGAGCGCCCAGTGGTGAACGTAGTAGGGGCTGGAGGTGGCCAGGGGCCCGTCGAAAGCGGCCGCCCGGTCGCGGAAGGCGCCGGAGGCCACGAGGGCGTCGGCGATGTGCGGCCTGCCGATGGTGTGCGAGCCCGCCGCCTGCTCGAGGACGTCCTGCCAGGTGACGGGGTAGTCCTCACCCAGCAGCTCGACCATGCGTCTGGAGCGGCTCTGGCGCGAGCGCCGGGCCGTGGCGAAGGCCTCGGTGAGGGCGGCGTCGTCGGGGTCGAAGAGGTAGGCCAGCAGGTGGAGGGTGACGCCCCGGTCCGCGCAGGAGATCTCGGTGCCACGCAGGAGGGCGACGCCGGTGGTGGCGACGGCCTCGGCCGCCTCCTGCCACCCGGCGGTGGTGTCGTGGTCAGTGAGACCGACGACGTCGAGCCCCGCCCGTGCGGCGCAGGCCATGAGCCCGGCAGGCGTGTCCGTGCCGTCTGAGCAGGACGAGTGGGTGTGCGGGTCGGTGCGCGGTGACAGGGGCAGGCCGTCGATCACGCCGTCAGTGTAGGCAGGCGGCGGCCTCCCGTTACCTTGTTGGTGGTCCTGGGTGGTCCGGGGCCGGGCCAGTTGCTGTGGGCATGATGTCTTGCCCCTGTCCGTAGATGATCCGGGGGGTGTTGTCACCCGCAGCAGCCGGACGCTGGTGACCGACGCTGGTGACCGCTGATAAGGGGAACGACCCACCGCGTGTGAGGTCTTTCGTAACGTGGGTGCGGAACCGGTCGTCCACCGGCTGGCCCCGTATCGACTTGACCGAGAGGCGGCAGGAGAGATGGATATCGAGGACATCGAGGTCTTCATCGGCATCGACGTCGGCAAGACGGACCACTGGGCCACGGCCCTGAGCCGGGACGGGCGGAAGGTCCTCGACAAGCCCCTTCCCAATGACGAGGCACGTCTGCGTTCCCTTTACGGCAAGCTGGCCGACCACGGGAGGCTGCTGGTGGTGGTCGACCAGCCCGCCACCATCGGGGCCCTGGCCGTGGCGGTGGCCCAGGACATGGGCATCACCGTGGGCTACCTGCCCGGACTGTCGATGCGACGCATCGCCGACCTGACGCCGGGCAGCGCCAAGACCGACGCGAAGGACGCGGCCGTCATCGCCGGCGCGGCCAGGAGCATGCCTCACACCCTGAGAGCCGTCAGCGCCTCGGACGAGGACGCGGCCGCCTTGTCGATGCTCACGGGATTCGACCTGGACCTGGCCCGCCAGGTCAACCAGAGCGCTAACCGGATCCGGGGCCTGTACACCCAGATCCACCCCGCCCTCGAGGCCGTGGTGGGGCCCTGGCTGGAGCACGACGCCGTCTTGGAGGTCATCGCCGCCTGGCCCACCCCAGCCGATCTGAAGCGAGCGGGCAAGGCAAGGATTGACGCCAGGCTCAAGAAGCACGGGTGCAGGCGGCACGCCACCTGGGCCGGCCAGATCGTCTCGGCCCTGGAGCACCAGACCGTGGTGGTCGCCGGCACCGACGCCGCCGCAACGGTGCTACCTCACCTGGCCAGGCAGCTCATCGCCCTGCACGCTCAGCGGGCCGATGTCGCCGCCCAGGTCGAGGCCCTGGTGGAGGCCCACCCTCTTTATGAGGTCCTGATCTCCATGCCCGGGATCGGGGTCAGGACCGCCGCCGTCTTCCTGGCCGAGACCCTGGGCAAGACCTTCGACACCGGCGCCCAGCTGGCCTCCTACGCCGGGCTCGCTCCCGTCACACGCCGCTCCGGCTCATCGATCCGTGGTGAGCACGTCTCCCACGGCGGCAACAAGAGGCTCAAGCGCGCCATGTTCCTGTCCGCCTTCGCCTCCCTGCGCTCCGACCCCGTCTCCCGGGCCTACTACCAGCGCAAACGAGACCAGGGCAAGCGTCATAACCAGGCCGTTCTCGCCCTGGCCCACCGCCGCATCCTGACCCTGCACGCCATGATCCGAGATGGAGCCCTCTACGACCCACAACCAGCCACGAAACTACCCGCCGCCGCTTGACACACCACATAGGGGCACCC
>NZ_JBPPGD010000014.1:0-43904 GCF_051303165.1 Actinomyces sp. W5033
GGGGGGGGGGGGGGGGGTTTTGGTTGGTCTGGTGCCACCCGGATGCGGAGATCAGAACAGTCCGGCGATGTGCGGGACGATGAGGCCCGCGGCGACGGCGCCGATGACCGGGCCGACGATCGGGACCCAGGAGTAGGCCCAGTCCGAGCTGCCCTTGCCCGGGATGGGCAGGAGGGCGTGGGCGATGCGCGGGCCCAGGTCACGGGCCGGGTTGATGGCGTAACCCGTGGGTCCACCCAGGCTCAGGCCGATGACGACGATGACCAGGGCGACGGCCAGCGGGCCAAGCCCGGAGGGGGTCTTGCCCGAGGCGATGATCCAGGCCAGCAGCACGAAGGTGCCCACGGCCTCGGTCACGACGTTCCAGCCGTAGGAGCGCACTGCCGGGCCGGTGGCGAAGACACCGAGCTTGGCGGCGGCGTCGGCCTTCTGGTCGAACTGCTTCTTGTAGGCCAGCCACACGGCGGCGGCGCCCAGGATGGCACCGACCATCTGGGCCACGAAGTACACGATGATGTTCGTGGCCGAGGCGGGGATGCCCTCGGCCAGGTCGCGTCCGGCCACCGCCAGGCCGATGGTGACGGCCGGGTTGAGGTGGGCGCCGGTCTTGTAGGCGGCGTAGACGCCGACGAAGACCGCCAGTCCCCAGGCCATGGTGACGACGATCCAGCCGCCGTCCTTGGCCTTGGAGGTGGGCAGGGCGACGCCGGCGACGACGCCGCAGCCCAGGAGGATGAGAAGGAAGGTCCCAAATGCCTCTGAGGCGAAGATCTGGGGCAGGGTCGCTGTCATTGCGGCACTCTTTCTGCACGGCACTGTGCGGGTTCCGGACGGCACCGGCGCGGTCCGGGTTGTCGGTGGGTGGGTAAGGGAGGGTGTGCTGCCCACCGCCCTAGCCGGTGGCGGCGGGCAGCACGGGGGCATGGGCCCGGGCGGAGGGGGAGGCGTCTCCGGCCGGAGAGTACGGGACTAGACCGCCCTGGTGACGTGGGCGACCGCGGCCTCGTCACTCGCCTCGGCCTCGGCCGCGGCAAGCTCGGCCACGCGCTGGGCGTAGGACTCCTTCTCAGTGGCGACGTCCTGCTCGGACCAGCCCAGCAGCGGTGCCATGACCGACAGGATCTCGTCGGCTGCCGCCAGCCCACGGTCACGGTGAGACAGGTCCAGGCGCAGGCGGCGCAGCAGGACGTCGTCCAGGTGGGCGGCGCCCTCGTGCGTCACGGCCCAGGCGACCTCGGCCCTGAGGAAGACGGGGTCGCCGGTCAGCGGCTCGCCCAGCGAGGGCTCGGCGTCGATGGTCTCCAGCAGGTCCACCACCTCGTCGCCGTAGCGGTCGAGCAGGTGGGTGACGCGCTCGAGCGTCCAGCCGCGCTCGCGGGCGATGTCGCCGGCACGCAGGGTCAGGGCGTGGTAGCCGGCCGCGCCCACGAGGGGGAGGTCAGCAGTGGTGGAGGGGTGGGCCTTGGTGCCGGCCTCACCCAGGGCGTGGTCGACGGCGTCCTGCGCCATGACCCGGTAGGTGGTGAGCTTGCCGCCGGCGATGGCCGTCAGGCCGGGCACGATGCGGGTGACCGTGTGCTCGCGCGAGACCTTGGTGGAGGAGGCCTCGGCCCCGGGACGCAGACGGGGCTGGAGCAGCGGCCGCAGCCCGGCGTAGACGCCGATGATGTCCTCACGGCCGATGGGGCGCTCCAGGACGGCGTTGGCGTGCTCGAGGACGTAGTCGATGTCCGCCGAGGTCGCCACCGGCTTGGCGACGTCCTCGTGCCACGGGGTGTCCGTGGTGCCGATGACCCAGTAGTGGGGCCAGGGGATGATGAACAGGACGGACTTCTCCGTGCGCAGGAAGATGCCGGTCTCCGCGTCGATGGCCTCCTTGGGCACGACGATGTGGATGCCCTTGGAGGCCAGGACCTTGAGCCCGCCCTCGCCGGAGGCGAGGTCCTGGGTGTCCTCGGTCCACACGCCGGTGGCGTTGATGACCTGGCGGGCGTGGATCTCGTGGGACTGTCCGGTCTCGAGGTCGGTGACGATCGCGCCGGTGACGCGCTCGCCCTCACGCAGGAAGCCCGTGACCTTGGTGCGGCTGGCGGCGAAGGCCCCCATGCCCACAGCGGTGCGCACGAGGTCGATGACGAGGCGGGCGTCGTCCACGCGCGCGTCGTAGAACTGGATGGCGCCTGCCAGGTGGGAGGTGTCCAGGGCGGGGGCCAGGGCCTTGGTGCCCTTGCGGCCCAGGTGGCGCTGGGCGGGGACGGTCTGGCGGCCGCGGGCGCCGGCGAGGGCGAGGGCGTCGTACATGCCGATGCCGACGGCGGAGTAGGAGCGCTCGACCTGGTGCTTGAGGGGCCACAGGAAGGGCTGCGCCTTGACCAGGTGAGGGGCTGTCCGGGTCAGCAGACGGCCGCGCTCGGTGAGCGACTCGTGCACGAGGGCGAAGTTGAGCTGGTAGAGGTAGCGCAGGCCGCCGTGGACGAGCTTGGAGGACCAGGAGGAGGTGCCCGAGGCCCAGTCACCCATCTCCACGATGCCGGTGCGCAGGCCGCGGCTGGCAGCATCGACCACGATTCCGGCGCCCGTGACGCCGCCGCCAACGACGAGGACGTCGAGGCCCTCCTCGCCGCTCATCGCCTCCAGCGCGGCGGTGCGCTGGGCGGTGGTCAGGGCACTATTGGCATGACTGGTGGTGCTCATGTTTGCTCCTGGGGTTGGGCGCCTCGGGGAGGCCGGGCGTGGCGGTGCGCTGTCCGGCACAAGGATCACGAGGATGTGTGAGGATGGGCAAGGCTCGTGCACGAACGTGCACGCTCGGACCGGGAGAGGTGAGACGATGACCTCATCGAGCGCCAGAGCGACCACAGGCGACGGCGTGGCGGGCCAGAGCGCCGTCTACACCGCCGCCTCCATGTACTACGTCCAGGGCGAGACCATGGAGGTCATCGCCCGTCACCTAGGGGTCTCGCGCTCCACCGTCTCGCGCCTGCTCTCACGCGCCCGCGAGCAGGGCGTCGTGCGCATCGAGCTGCGTGAGCCGGGGGCCGCCGGCAGCCTGGGGCACCACCTGCTCGACCTGCACGGCGTGCGCGCCCGCATCGTCCCCGTGCGTGAGGGCACCACCGAGATCCACCGCCTTCAGCAGGTGGCCGCCGTCGCGGCCTCCACCTTGACCGAGATGATCGACGCCGAGGTCGCGGCCCTGTCCCCCCACGCCTGCGCAGAGCCCGGCGGGGCAGGTGGGGCGGCAGCCCGGGGGCTGGAGACGGCGCCCGGCGACGGGCTCGTCGTCGGCGTCGCCTGGGGCACCACGATGAACGAGGTCAGCACCGCGCTGAGCAGCCGACCCGTACCGGGCCTGACCATCGTCCAGCTCAACGGCGCCTCCGAGCCCCTGCAGGACGGACCCAGCGCCAGTGACCTCCTGGCGCGCATGGGGCACAGCCTGGGGGCGCGGACCATCACCTTCCCCGTACCCGCCTTCTTCGACCAGGTCACCACCCGCGAGGCCATGTGGTCCGAGCGCTCCGTCAAACGCGTCCTGGCCGTCGCCGCCCGCGCCCGCATCGCCGTCTTCGGCGTCGGATCCCTCGACTCCGAGCTACCCAGCCAGGTCTATGCCGGCGGGCACCTGACCCGCTCGGACCTTGCCATCGCCCGTCGCGAGGAGGTGGTGGGAGACGTGTGCACCGTCCTGCTGCGGGCCGACGGCACCTGGCGTGACATCGACCTCAACGCCCGGGCCACCGGCCCCACGCCCGCCCAGCTCGCCCGGGTCCCGCGCAGACTGTGCGTCGTGGCCGGCACCGGCAAGGCCCGCGCCGCGCTCGCGGCCCTGCGGGCGCGGGTGGCCACCGACCTCGTCATCGACGACGCCACCGCCCGCGCCGTCCTCGCGCTCGGCAGCCGGCAGGAACCACGGAAGGACCGGACATGACCCCCACCACCGTCCCCGCCAGCCGTGCCGTCAGGGCCCTGGGCGGAGGGGTCCTCCTGCGCCCCGCCCTGCCGCGCGACGCCCGTGCCGTCGCCGAGCTCGTGCGCCCCTACGCCGAGCGCCGCATCCTCATCGCCAAGGACCTCATCAGCTACTTCGAGGACATCCAGGAGTTCAGCGTCGCCGAGACCGGCCACGGCGGTGAGCACGGTGCCGCGCCCGAGGCCCACGAGGTGGTCGGCTGCGGGGCCCTGCACGTCATGTGGGACGACATCGCCGAGGTCCGTACCCTCGCCGTGCGGCCCGACCACCTCCACCGCCGGCTCGGCTCCGCGCTGCTCACCCGCCTCGTGGAGCAAGCGCGTTGCCTCGGCCTGCGACGGGTCTTCTGCCTGACCTTCGAGGTCGGCTTCTTCCAGGCGCACGGCTTCAAGCCCATCGAGGGCACCCCTGTGGGCACCGATGTCTTCAGCGAGATGGTTCGCTCGCACGACGACGGCGTCGCCGAGTTCCTCGACCTCGCGCGTGCCAAGCCCAACACCCTGGGCAACACCCGCATGCTTCTCGAGCTGTGAGCGGGGCTGCGCACGTGCCCGGCGCCTGTGCGAAGGGCGGGGCCCCCGGCGTCGCCGGGCCCGAGGCCGCCCGCGAGGTCATCGACTGGTACCGCCACCACGCCCGCGACCTGCCCTGGAGGAGACCCGGCACCAGCCCCTACGCCGTGCTCGTCTGCGAGGTCATGAGCCAGCAGACCCCCGTCGAGCGGGTCCTGCCCGCCTGGCGCGAGTGGATGAGCCGCTGGCCTGACCCGGCGGCGCTGGCGGCCGCCGACGCCGGCGAGGTCCTGCGCGTGTGGGGGCGCCTGGGCTACCCGCGCCGCGCCCTGCGCCTGATGGAGACGGCGCGCGTCGTCGTCGAGCAGCACGACGGCGTCCTGCCTCAGGAGGCTGCCTCCCTCCTCGCCCTTCCCGGCGTCGGCCCGTACACGGCCGGGGCCGTGCTCGCCTTCGCCCTCGGGCGCCGCGCCCTGGCCCTCGACACGAACGTGCGGCGGGTCCTCGCCCGCGCGCACACGGGCACGGCCCTGGCCCCGCCCACCCTCACCCGGGCCGAGACCACCCGTGCCGGCGCCCTCCAGCCCGGCTCCGACGCCGAGGGCTCGGCCTGGTCCGCCGCCGTCATGGAGCTTGGCGCCCTCGTGTGCACGGCGCGCGCCCCGCGCTGCGAGCAGTGCCCCTGGCGCGAGCGCTGTGCCTGGCTCGCGGCGGGCCGGCCGGCTGATGAGCACGCCGGGCGCCGTCGCACCCAGACCTGGCACGGCACGGACCGCCAGGCCCGCGGCCTCGTCATGGCCCGGCTGCGCGAGGCGCCCCCAGGGGCGGTGGTGGGACGCGAGGCCCTGCTCGAGGCGGCCGCGCTCGCAGGGGCCCGGGCAAGCCGGGCGGGGCAGGCGAGCGAGCCGGACCGGGACCAGCCGGGGCGGGCGCTGGCGGGCCTGCTCGCTGACGGGCTCGTCGTCTCCGAGGACGGTGGTCACACCTTCCGCCTGCCGTGAGTGTGCGCCGCCCCGTGCGCGCACCCGGCAGCGGGCAGCAGGGGCGCGGCGGGGCGCTGCGGGCTCGCTGCTGCCCACCGGTACGCTCAGCCCATGGCCCCCGGACGCAGCCCGCAGGATGACGCACGCCGTCGGTCGCAGCCTGCCCGTAACCGGGTGCCCGGGTCCTCACAGGGCGCGCGGGCGCCCCGTGGCACAGGGCGCCCCACCACGGCCGGCCGCCCCGGCGCCGGGCGCACGCAGCCCCAGCGCGCCGCCGGCACGGCGCGCCCCACGCCCTCCTCCCGCACCGCAGGCCGTCCCTCCCAGGGCCGTCGTCCCGCCATGCGCTCCCAGACCCGCCCCGTGAGCCGGCGCGGGCGCCCACCCCGGCCCAGGCGGGCCCGGCCCCGTTACTGGCTGCGCCGGCTCATCGCCCTCATCATCGCCATCGCGCTTCTGGTGGCACTGTCCTACGGCATCATCGCCGCCGCCTCCTGGGTGCGGGACACGATCCGCGCCCAGGACGCGCGGCAGGCAGCGAGAGCGGTCTCCAGTCCCTACCCCGACCCCGTCGCCTGCCCCGCCGCACAGGTCGAGGTCGCCATGAGCACCCCCACGATGGTCGCGGTCGGCGCCGGCCTGAGCATCGCCGTCACGCTGACCAACACCGGTGCCGAGGACTGCCTGCTCGACGTCGGCGCAGCGAACCTCGGTACCGTCATCACCTCGGGAGGCGTGAGGCAGTGGTCCTCACTCACCTGCCCGGCCGAGCCCGCCCAGCGCATGCTCCTCGTTAGAGCGGGTGACAGCGCGACGACGACCCTTACGTGGGACGGGCGTGTGGGCGCCGGGCAGTGCTCCGCGACCACCGCCGATGGGACGGGCGCGCAGGACGGGTCCGCCGAGCCGACCGAGGCTGCGCAGGACGGGTCCGCCGAGCCGACCGAGGCTGCGCAGGACGGGTCCGCCGAGCCGACCGAGGCTGCGCAGGACGGGACGGAGGCCGAGGGCGAGGAGGGCACTCCGGCGCCGGACGCCGACCGTCCTGTCGCCACGGAGGGGACCTACATCCTCCACCTGGAGATGGGGGGCACGGTGGTCACCGAGGACCGCGTCTTCATCATCGGCTGAGACCGCCGCCCGCACTGCGCGTCGCGCGGACGCGCTCACCCGAAGCGGTCGACGAGGGAGGCCTCGGCAAGACGCGACAGGCCGTCGCGCACCGTGCGGGCCCTGCGCGCCCCCACACCATCGACCGCCTGCAGCTCCTCGACCGTCGCCCCGAGCACGCCCTGGAGGGAGCCCCAGTGCTCGGCGACCGCGCGCGCCGTCACCAGCGGCAGCCGGGGGATCTTCGACAGCAGCCGCAGGCCCCGGGGGGACAGGGAGGCGTCGAGGTCCTGGCCGTCGGGCCCGCCCAGCCCCATGGAGCGGGCCACCATCGCCAGGTCGAGCAGGGCCGGGGCCCCGACCCACTTGAGGCGGACGTCCACGGTGGCGGTGTCGAGGTCCTTGGGCAGGTAGTCGGACAGGAGGAAGTCGCGCTCGGCCATGAGTCCGCGCGTCAGCTCCTCATGCTGCAGGGCCAGGAGCCGGCCGTCGGTGCCGAGCTCGATGACGTAGTCGTCAATGTCAGAGGCGATACGGCGCACCATCTCCAGCAGCTGCAGGACGGTGGCGACGTCGCGCACGGTGACCATGTCCTCGATCTCGAGGATGTCGAGCCCCGAGGAGGTGCGGGCCAGCCGGGTCGTGTAGCGCTCCAGGGTGGCCAGGGCCTGGTTGGTGCGGGCGAGGATCGCCTCGCTGGGCTCGATGACGTGGCGGATACCGTCGACGTACAGGGAGATGATCCGCATCGACTGGGACACGGACAGGACCGGGTAACCGGTCTGACGCGCGACCCGCTCAGCCGTGCGGTGGCGCATACCCGCCTCGCTCGTCTCGATGGCGGAGCTGGGCATGAGCTGGACGTTGGCGAGGCGGATGCGGTTGGCGTCCCGGTCGACGACGACGGCGCCGTCCATCTTGGACAGCTCACGCAGGCGGGCGGCGGAGAGCTCGACGTCGAGGGTGAATCCCCCGGAGGAGATCGACTCAACGGTCTCATCGAATCCGAGCACGATGATCGCACCTGTGCGGCCGCGCAGGATGCGCTCGAGGCCGTCACGCAGGACGGTGCCGGGGGCGATCAGAGCAAGCGTGTCGCGCAGGGATCTCGCGTGGGCGTCGGTCATGGGGGCAGTCTCCTGGGTGGCGGCGCCCGGTGGGGCCGGGCCTGCGTCCGTGGGCATCGTATCCACTGCCCGTCGGCCGCGCGCCGGCCCTGCTGCGGTCCTGGGCCGCCGGGTGCGCCAGGCCACGGCAGGTGCTCAGCCGCGGGGCAGGGCCGCGCCGATGGCCTCACCGACGTGGCTCACCGGCAGGACCTGCATCCCGGGCACCGTCCGGAGCTCCGCGGAGCCCGCCAGCGGCACGATCGCCCGGTCGAAGCCGAGGCGGGCCGCCTCGGCCAGGCGCCGCTGGATCCCGACCGTCGCCCGAACCTCGCCGGTCAGCCCCACCTCGCCGAAGGCGGCGAGCCCCGCGGGTGTGGGCAGGTTCCGGGCGGCGGAGACCACCGCCACCGCCACCGCGAGGTCCGTGGCCGGCTCCACCGTCCTGGCCCCGCCCACCGTGGACAGGTAGACGTCCGCGCTCGAGGTGTCCACACCGAGGCGCGCCTGCAGCACCGCCAGCGCCATGGCCACGCGCGAGTGGTCCAGCCCCGAGGTGGTGCGCCGCGGGGAGCCCGCGTTGGTGCCGGCGACAAGGGCCTGCACCTCCACCGGCATGGGACGGCGCCCCTCGAGGGTGACGGTGGCACAGGTGCCCGGGACCTCGGAGCGGGCGGAGGACAGGAACAGCCCGCTCGGGTCCTCCAGGCCGATGATGCCCCGCTCCCCGAGGTCGAAGCAGCCGACCTCGTCCGTGGGCCCGTAGCGGTTCTTCACGGCGCGCAGCAGGCGCAGGCGCGCGTGCCGGTCCCCCTCGAACTGGCAGACGACGTCTACCAGGTGCTCGAGGACGCGCGGCCCAGCGATCCCGCCGTCCTTCGTCACGTGCCCGACCAGCAGGACGGGGATGCTGCGCTCCTTGGCGACGGCGATAAGCGTGCTGGCCACGGCGCGCACCTGGGTGACACCGCCGGCCGAGCCCTCGACCTGGGCGGAGGCGATGGTCTGGACCGAGTCGACGACGAGCAGCGAGGGGCTGGCAGCCTCGACGTGCCCGAGGAGCGCACCGAGCTCGGTCTCGCTGGCGAGCAGCAGGGCCGGGTCGATGGCGTCGATGCGCTCCGCGCGCAGGCGCACCTGGCTGGCGGACTCCTCGCCGGTGACGTACAGGACGGGCCGGGTGCCGCGCTGGCGGGCGACGGCGGCCGCCTTGGCGGCGACGTCGAGCAGCAGGGTGGACTTGCCGACGCCGGGCTCCCCGGCGAGCAGGACGACGGCGCCGGGCACGATCCCGCCGCCGAGCACGCGGTCAAGCTCACCGACACCGGTGGGCTGGGCGCGTGCAGCCTCGGCGGAGACCTCGCCGATGGGGCGTGCGGGCTCGGCCGGGCGCACGGCCGTGGCGCGGGCCAGCGCCGCACCGCCTGAGGGGAGGGCGCCGGGCGCCTCGACGTGCTCCGTGAGCGTTCCCCACTCCTTGCACTCACGGCACTGGCCGAGCCACTTGGGGCTCTGCCAGCCGCACTCGGTGCAGACGTAGGAGGTGCGTGCCTTCTTCGACGTGCTGCTGCGGGTGGGCGAGGGGCTCATGGTGGCAAGACTAGGAGGCGGCTGCGACACGAAGGCCGCTGCGAGCCGCCGCGCCCCTGCTGACCCGGGCCGGGCCCCGGGTGAGCAGGGGCGCGGGCCCGGCGAGGTCAGTGCTGGCCGTAGACGTTCTGGTAGCGGTCGTTGAGGCGGTCCATGAGCTCCTGGGGGATGAGGTGGATCTGGCCGTCCTGCCGCGCGATGTGCACGGTGCGGGCGACCTCCTCGCACATGACCGCGGCCTTGACCGCGCTGCGCGCGTCCTTGCCGATGGTGAAGGGGCCGTGGTTGGCCATGAGGACCGCCGGGGACTTCGAGCCGCGCAGCGTCTCGACGATGCCGCGGCCGATGGAGTCGTCGCCGATGAGTGCGAAGGGACCGACGGGGATCTGCCCGCCGAACTCGTCGCCCATCATCGTCAGGGCGCAGGGGATGGGCTCGCGGCGGGCGGCCCAGGCGGTGGCGTAGGTCGAGTGCGTGTGCACGACGCCGCCCACGCCCTCCATGTGGCGGTAGACGTAGGCGTGCGCCGCCGTGTCCGAGGAGGGGGTGAGGGACTGCGGGGTGCCGTCGAGGATCTTGTTGCCGTCAAGGGTGCACACCACCATGTTCTCGGCGCTGAGCTCGTCGTAGGACACGCCCGAGGGCTTGATGACGAACAGGTCTGTTGGGGCGCCGTCGAGCACGACCCGCTCGGAGACGTTCCCGGCGGTCCACACGACCAGGCCCCAGCGGGGCAGCTCGGCGTGCAGGTCGGCGACCTTCTGCCGGGTGGCGGCGACAGCCTCCTGGAGGTCGGCGTCGAGCTCGGCGAGGACGATAGTGCTGGGCATGGGTACTCCTTGGGGCGTTGGTGAGGTGGGTGCTGTGGGGCGGTGGGAGCGCCGTCGGAGGAGCCGGACCCGGCATGTTAACGTTCACGCTCCTGGGTCCAGGCTACCGCCGCAGCCTCCACCGCGGGAGGGACCTCAGGACACACATGTCGGCCGCCCGGCCCGGGTGGGCTGGACGGCCGACATGTGGTGCTCCGGGCGGAGGGGACGGCTCAGACCTTGGCAGCCAGGGCCTCGCGCGCCACGTGGGCGACGTTCTCGCCCGTGAAGCCGTACTCCTCGAACAGGAGCGTGCCCGCGGCCGAGGCCCCGAAGTGGTCGAGGGAGACGATCGCGCCGCTGTCCCCGACGATCTCGCGCCAGCCCATTGCGATGCCCGCCTCGACTGAGACCTTGACACAGTCCTCGGGAAGCACCTGGCTGCGGTAGGCCTTGTCCTGCTCGGCGAACCACTCCAGGCAGGGGGCGGAGACCACGCGGGTGGGGGTGCCCGCCGTCTGAAGGACCTCGCGGGCGGCGACGGCGACGCCGACCTCCGAGCCGGTGGCGATGAGCACGACGGCGGGCGTCGTGACCTCGTCGTGGGCGTCCGTAGCCTCCAGCAGCGTGTAGGCGCCCTTGCTCACTCCCGCCGCGGCGGCCTCGGCACAGGCGTTCACCGTCAGGTTCTGACGAGACAGGATGATGCCGGCCGGGTTGGACCGGCGCGACAGGATCGTGCGCCAGGCCGCGGCGGTCTCGTTGGCGTCGCCGGGGCGCACGACGTCGAGGCCCGGGATGGCGCGCAGCGCCGCGAGGTGCTCGACCGGCTGGTGGGTGGGACCGTCCTCCCCGACGCCGATGGAGTCGTGCGTCCACACGAAGGTCGTGTCCAGCCCCATGAGCGCGGCCAGACGCACGGCCGGACGCATGTAGTCGGAGAAGACCATGAAGGTGCCGCCGTAGGCGCGGGTCAGACGGTCCAGGGCGATGCCGTTGAGGATGCCGCCCATCGCGTGCTCGCGGATGCCGAAGTGCAGGACGCGGCCGTAGGGGCCGTCGCCCTCCTTCTGGGCGAGCGAGGCGGGCAGGAAGGAGCCGGCACCGGCGATCGTCGTGTTGTTCGAGCCCGCGAGGTCGGCGGAACCTCCCCACAGCTCGGGCATGACGGCGCCGATCGCGGACAGGACCTTGCCCGAGGCCGCACGGGTGGCGATGGAGGAGCCGACCTCCCAGGTCGGCAGCGCCTCGTCGATGCCCTCGGGCAGCTCCTGGGCCTGCAGGCGGGCGAGCAGTGCCGCGCCCTGCGGGTTGGCGGCCTGCCACGCCGCGAAGCGGGCGTCCCAGTCCTGGCGCGCGGCGCGGGCGCCGGCCGCCGCGCGCGCGCGCGTGTAGTCGAGGATCCCGGCGGTCTGGAAGGAGGCCTCAGGGTCCAGGCCGAGGGCCGTCTTCAGCCCCGCGACCTCCTCGGCGCCGAGCTTGGCGCCGTGGGAGCCCTCGGTGCCCTGCTTCGTGGGCGAGGGCCAGGCGATGACCGTGTGCAGGCGGATGAGGGAGGGCTTGGTCGTCTCGGCGCGGGCCGCGACCAGCGCCTCGTGCAGGGCCGTGTAGTCCTCGGCGTACCCGGTGCCGCCGTGGGTCCAGTCGACGTCGAGGACCTGCCAGCCGTAGGACTCGAAGCGGGCGGAGGGGTCCTCGCTGAAGGCGATGTCCGTGTTGCCCTCGATGGAGATGTCGTTGTCGTCGTAGATGGCGATGAGGTTGCCCAGCTGCTGGGTGCCGGCGAGGGAGGCGGCCTCCGAGGTGACGCCCTCCTGCATGCAGCCGTCGCCGAGGATCGTGTAGACGTAGTGGTCGAAGACGGACTCGCCGGCCGGGGCGGTGGGGTCGAGCAGCCCGTGCTCGAAGCGGGCGGCCATGGCCAGGCCGACGGCGTTGGAGAAGCCGGCCCCCAGGGGGCCTGTCGTCGTCTCGACGCCCGCGGTGTGCCCGTACTCCGGGTGCCCGGGGGTCAGGGAGCCGGCGGTGCGCAGGGCGGCCAGGTCCTCGATCTCCAGGCCGTATCCGGCCAGGGTGAGCTGGGCGTACTGGAGCATGGAGGCGTGGCCGATGGACAGGACGAAGCGGTCGCGGCCGAGCCAGTGGGCGTCCGCCGGGTCCCCCTTCATCTCGTACTGGTAGAGCAGGTAGGCGACGCCCGCCAGCGAGATCGGGGTGCCGGGGTGGCCGGAGCCTGCCTTCTCGACGGCGTCGGCGGCCAGCGCCTTGGAGACGTTGATCGCCGTGAGGTCGTCGTCGGTGAGCGCGAAGGGCTCGGTGCTCATGCAGGTGCTCCTTAGAGAGTCTGGGGTCGGGGACGCGGGCCGCCGTGGCCAGGGTGATCCTCCCCCGGCAGCGGTGCGCGGGGCAACGGGAGAGGGCGTGACCGGGCCGGTGGGAGGCGCGTGCCCGGACGGAAGTTGTCTCACCCAAAATGTAGCACGGTTAAACAAAGCGGGCGGGGTCGGGGTGACGGTCAGTGCCTGGGTGGTGGCCCGGTGCCGCCCCTCCTCGTCATCCTGTCCGCATCCAGGCGGCGGGGTCGGCGACAACCTGCTCGAGCAGGGTCCACGCGGCGCCGGTCGCGCCGGGCATCTGGTCGCCGTCGGCCTGCACGACCTCGGGGGTGGACCAGGAGGAGGCCAGCACGCGCGCTCGAAGCTCCTGGGACAGCAGCGGCCGCAGGATCCGCGTGAGTGGGGCGAGGTGGCCGCCCAGGACCACCACCGGGATGTCGAGCAGGTTGACCGCGCCGGCCAGGCCCACGCCCAGTGCGTGCGCGGCCGCATCGACGGCGGCGACCGCCTGGGCGTCGTGGGCCTCGTAGGCGGCCACCAGCGTCTCGGGGGAGTCCTCGTCGCGCAGCCCCGCGGCGCGCAGGATGACGCGGCGCCCGGCGTAGCGCTCGAGGCAGCCGCGGTTGCCGCAGCCGCACAGGGGCCCCGCGGGGTCGATCTGCACGTGCCCGATCTCACCGGCGAATCCCGAGGTGCCGATGATGACGCGCCCCTCGCGCACGATCCCTGCGCCGATGCCGTTCTCGCCGGACAGGTAGATGTAGGAGGGGTAGTGGTGGGTGGAGCCGGGGCGCTCGCGGCCCACGGTGAGGGCGCCGAGGTTCGCCTCGTTGCCCACGAGCAGCTGCAGCCCGGCGGGTGCGAGCGCCGGGGCGAGGTGGTCGGCGGGGCGCACCTGGGACCATCCGAGGTTGGGCGCCCGGAGCAGGACGCCGTCGGACACGAGGCCCGGCAGTGCCAGCGCGGCGCCGACGAGGCGGGCGTGGCCGACGGCGTCGAGGGTGAGGAGGTCGGCGACCAGGTGCGACAGGCGGCTGAGCACGACGGTGGGGTCGGAGCCGGCGAAGTCGTCGAGGACGATTCTCTCGGCCAGCATCTGGCCGGACAGGTCGATGGCGCGCACCGCCATGTGGGTGACGTTGACCTCCAGCCCGAGCGCGACGAAGGTGCCGTGCGGTGGGGCCAGGGGGACGGCCGGGCGCCCGGGGCCGACGGAGGGGACTGGGGCGAGCTCGGCGAGGACGCCGGCCTCGACGAGCTCGTCGGCCAGGCGTGAGGCTGTCGAGCGGGTCATGCCGGTGGTGGCGGCGACGTCGGCTCGCGAGATCGGCTCGTGGGAGGACAGGACCTTCCTGGCGACGAGCGCGAGGTTCGCTGTGCGCAGCGTGGACTGGCGTGCCGACGTGGACGGGTTCGAGGCGGACGGTACCGACGTCGGCGCCGGGGTCCAGGTGCTGGTGACCACGGTCTTGACCCTACCTCATCGACGTGCTATAGTTGCATCAACAAACAAATGGATGCCCTGAACCTGGGGCGCCGAGCGCGCGAGGATCGTCGGTCGTCTCAAGGGCGCCTGCGACGCCGCCGGCCTGACCATCGAGATGGTCACGACCAACACCTTCACCCACCCGGTCTTCAAGGACGGGGGCCTGACCAACAACGACCGCACCATCCGCCGCTTCGGCCTGCGCAAGGTCCTGCGCAACGTCGATCTCGCCGCCGAGCTCGGCGCCACGACCTTCGTCATGTGGGGCGGGCGCGAGGGCGCCGAGTACGACTCCTCCAAGGACGTCAACGCGGCCATGGAGCGCTACAAGGAGGGGTTGGACACCGTCGCCCAGTACATCAAGGACAAGGGTTACGACCTCCGGATCGGCCTCGAGCCCAAGCCCAACGAGCCCCGCGGCGACATCTTCCTTCCCACCGTCGGCCACGCCCTCGCCCTCATCGCCGAGCTCGACAACGGCGACGTCGTCGGCCTCAACCCCGAGGTCGGCCACGAGCAGATGGCCAACCTCAACTACACCCACGCCATCGCCCAGGCCCTCAACGCCGGCAAGCTCTTCCACATCGACCTCAACGGCCAGAAGGGCCTGAAGTACGACCAGGACCTCGTCTTCGGCCACGGCGACCTGCTCAGCGCCTTCTTCACCGTGGACCTCATCGTCAACGGCTTCCCCAACGGTGGCCCGCGCTATGACGGCCCGATCCACTTCGACTACAAGCCCTCGCGCACCGACGGCATGGGCGGTGTGTGGGAGTCCGCCGCCGCCAACATGGAGATGTGGCTCCAGCTCGCCGAGAAGGCCAAGGCCTTCCGGGCCGACCCGCAG
Organism: Actinomyces sp. W5033; assembly: GCF_051303165.1. Classification (NCBI taxonomy): domain Bacteria; kingdom Bacillati; phylum Actinomycetota; class Actinomycetes; order Actinomycetales; family Actinomycetaceae; genus Actinomyces; species Actinomyces sp. W5033. Next base: position 14,753 of record NZ_JBPPGD010000014.1, read on the forward strand.
GTCCAGGAGGCCCTGAGGCTGTCGGGTGTCTACGAGCTCGGTGAGCCCACCCTCGCCGCCGGCGAGTCCCTCGAGGACTTCATCGGCGACCGCTCCGCCTACGAGGACTTCGACGCCGAGGCCGCCGCCGCCCGCGACTACCACTACGTCGATCTCTACCAGAAGGCCGTCATGCACCTCATCGGCTGACGCCCCCGGGTGCCGAGATCCTCGCTTTGCGCTCGACAACCACGGTCTTGGCCGTACGCTCGCGCGCAAACCGAGGATCTCGGCACCGGCCTCGGACCTGCGTAAGGACGGCGAGGTCATCCGCCCCGCCCTGCTGTGGAACGACACCCGTTCCGCCCAGGCCGCCCGCGACCTCATCGCCGAGCTCGGTGACGGCGACGAGGCTGCCGGCCGCCAGGCCTGGGCCGAGGCCGTCGGCAGCGTCCCCGTCGCCTCCCTCACCATCACCAAGCTGCGCTGGCTCGCGGACCACGAACCCGACAACGCCGCCCGCGTCGCAGCCGTGTGCCTGCCGCACGACTGGCTCACGTGGAGGCTGTCGGGCGCCGAGTCCCTCCAGACCCTCACCACCGACCGCTCGGACGCCTCGGGCACCGGCTACTTCGACGCGGTGACCAACACCTACCGGCGCGACCTGCTCGCCCGCGCGCTGCGCATCAGCCCGGGGCAGGCCGAGACCCTCGTCCTGCCCCGCGTCCTCGCCCCTCAGGAGATCGCCCTGCACGGCGGGAGCGACGTGCTCGGGCGCGACCTGTCCCACCTGGCGCTGGGCCCCGGCTGCGGTGACAACGCCGGCGCCGCCCTCGGCCTGGGCCTGCGCCCCGGCCAGACCTCGGTCTCCCTGGGCACCAGCGGCGTGGTCGCCGCGGTCTCCAGCACCCCCACCCACGACGCCTCCGGGCTCGTCACCGGCTTCGCGGACGCCACCGGCGCCTTCCTGCCGCTGGCCTGCACCCTCAACGGCGCTCGCGTGCTCGACGCCGCCAAGAAGGTCCTGGGCGTCTCCTACGACGAGTTCGACGAGATCGCCCTGGCGGCCGAGCCCGGCGCGGGCGGCCTCGTCCACGTGCCGTACCTCGAGGGCGAACGCACCCCCAACCTGCCGCAGGCCACCGGCGTGCTCACAGGCATGACGCTGGCGAACCTCACACCAGGCAACTACGCGCGCGCCGCAGTCGAGGGCCTCCTGTGCCTCATGGGAGCCTGCGTCGATGCTGTGCGGGCCCAGGGCGTCGAGGTCGCCGAGGTCTCGCTCGTCGGAGGCGGTGCCAAGTGGGCCAGCGCCACGACGCTGGCGAGCGCGGTCCTCGGCGTGCCGGTGGACGTGCCAGAGCCGGGGGAGTACGTGGCCAACGGGGCCGCCAAGCAGGCTGCCTGGGTCCTCGCGGGTGGCCAGGAGCCGCCGGTGTGGGAGCTGGCCGGCGTCGAGCACCTCACCGCCGAGCCGCAGCCTGAGGTGCGCGCCGCCTACGACGTGGTCGCCGCGGCCGTTGCCCGGCACGCCTGAGGCCCACCGGCGACGGCTCCTGACCCGGCGGGCCGTGACCGCTGCGGTGCCTCGTGCCGCGCCGTCGGGAGCGGGGCTCAGCTCCCCAGGAGGGCGCTGAGCCAGGCGACCTGCTCACGCCACTGGTAGGACTCGCCGCCCTCGTGCCCGTTGAAGGGGTAGACGCGTACCTGTGGCAGTGCGGGGCGCTCACCCTCGGGCAGGGCCCGCCCCCACTGGTTGCGGGCGGCGAAGACCGTCGAGGGCGGGCAGGTCGTGTCCATGAGCCCGGTCGAGAACAGGGCGGGCACGCGGGCACGGCGGGCCAGCGCGGCGACGTCGAAGTAGGACAGCGTGCGCAGCACCTGAGCGACGGCGTCGCGGTGCACGGACAGGTAGGTGACGATGTCCGCGTAGGGCGGCTCATCGGTCATGCCGACGGCGTGGGTGACGTGGGCGAGGAAGGGCACGTCCGGCATGGCGGCGACGGCAGGCGCGCCCAGCGCGACGGCGGCGATGGTCAGTGCCCCGCCCTGCGAGGCGCCGGTGACGACGACGCGGGTGGCGTCCACCCGCGGCAGCGCGGCGGCCGACACGACGGCGTGGTGCGCGTCGATGAACAGGCGCCGGAACAGGTAGTGCTCCGGGTCCTCGATGCCGTGCGTGGCGAAGCCGGCGGTAGCCGGGCCGTGTCCGTGGGGGTCCGGCGTGTCGCCGCCGGAGCCCCAGTGCGAGCCCTGGCCCCGGGGTGTCAACGACGAGGTGCGCGTAGCCCGCGCTGGCCCAGGCGAGGTGGTCGTGTGGCAGGCCTCGTCCACCGCCCATGCCGAGGAGCTGGACGACAGTGGGCAGCGGGGAGCCGTCGGCCTGGCCGGTGGTGGGCAGGATGAGCCACGCGCGCACAGGGTCACCGGCGTAGCCGGGGAAGGTGACGTCGTGGACGCTCACCGTGCGCAGAGGGCAGTCCACCCGCACGGCGGTGACGGCACCGGGGTTGGCGGGGTTCTCGGCCAGGGTACGGGCCCAGAAGGCGTCGAGGTCGGCGGGCTCGGGAATCTCTGGGTTGAAGACCTCGAGCTGGTCGGGGGACAGATCGAAACGGGCCATGAGGGAGTCCTTGGGGTCTCACGCGGGCAGCTGTCTCGGCTCCGGGAGCAGGCGTGGCAGGGCCTCCACCCGGTTGCGGGGACGGGGCGCCGCACCCGTACGGGCCCCCGCGGTGCAAGCAGACCAGGCGCGCGAGCCTCGTGCAGGGCGTCGCACACGCGGGCCCCGGACTCATGGGTAGCACCTTTGTGGCCGGCTCAGCAACGCGTCCCACCCCGCCCCCACCCCCCCCACCCCGCGCCCCGCCCCCCCCACCCCGCCCCCACCCCGCGCGAGGTCGGGGGTTAGGGCGCGAGAACGTCTCCTCGGCGGCCGGTCTCAGCACCTAAGCCCCGACCTCGTGGGGCCTCGGTGTGGCTCGTGCCGACGTGAACGGCACAGGCCTCGACGAGCTCAGCGAGGCGTTCGCCGGCCACCCGGCGCCGCTCGGAGTCGGCGGCGAGGTCACCTGCTTGCCTCACGGGCAGGCGGAGTCGTGCTGCTGATCGGGCAGGCTGAGGTCCCTGGTGACCTGGTGCAGATCCCAGAGCATGACGGGCCGGGCCTCGCCCCACACCGCCCCGTGCGTGGGGGCCTTCAGATGCTGCTGGGGATGACGGGCATGTGCCAGGACGTGGTGGTGTGGACCTCCTGCTCGCTGCTGAGGTCCACGAGCCAGGAGCGGCGTCCCCGTGGGGCTGTAGTGCTGTAGTGGAAGGCGGCCGTTGGTGCGAAGGCTTGGATGTTGCCGGTCCAGCTCAGGTGCTCGTTGCGCTGGGGGCAGTCGGCGGGGATTGAGGCAGAGGTGTCGCGCATGGACCAGCGGGAGCTCTCATGCAGGCGGGTGACCCACTCGTCCGAGGCGCAGAAGGCTCCCCAACCGCTCCGTCTCGGTTGCCGCACGACGGCGCGCACAGCCGCCTCGATGGCGGCCCTGGTGGCCTCACCGCCCCTGGCCGGCCGGTGACGTCCGCGTCGCGCAAGTCGTGGATGGCGAAGACCGGATCCTGCTCCACATCGCCGTCCCGGACGGGACGTAGGCGTCCGCGGAGGCCACCTGGCGCAGGGGCCGCGTGCCCAGGCGGCCGTCCTCAAGAATCCCGGCGTGACGGAAGGTGTCGCTCTGGTCTGGCTGGCCACTCGCCCGGGTGCGCAGGCACTCTCGTGCTGTGTGAGCAGATCGAGCGGCCCCTGTTGCTCGGTGCTCGCTGGTGCCGACGCTCTCGCGGTTGGGCGCAAGGGTGGGTGCTGATGCGCGGATATGGCTTGACTCGCATCGTGTGAACGTTCACACTCCCTGTGTCTCGACGGGCGACGACGTCGTCGTCATCCGTCCTCACCGGTCACCCAGGGCCCCTCCCGGGACCGGGTGAGACGTACCCCCAGATTCTCAAAGGAGAGAACCCCATGAAGCGTCGCGACTTCCTCGCCCTCGCCGCAGCCAGCGGTGCCGTCATCGGCCTGGCCGCCTGCGGCTCGGGCTCCCGTCGACGCCGTCAGCGATGAGGAGATCGACGCCCTCGTCGAGGAGTACCTCGACGTCTACGACGTCGTGCCCGCGCTGAGGCCCGGCGCCGAGCGGCACGCCTCCCTGCGCTACGGCGCCCGCCTCGAGGCCGGCATGCGCCGCTTCCTCGTCGAGCACGACGCCACCGCCTTCACCACCAACTTCGAGGACCTCGGCGGGCTGCGCCAGCTGCCCGGCCTCGCCGTCCAGCGCCTCATGGCCGCCGGCTACGGCTTCGGCGCCGAGGGCGACTGGAAGACCGCCATCCTCGTGCGCGCCGCCAAGGTCATGGGCCACGGGCTGCCCGGCGGCGCCTCCCTCATGGAGGACTACTGCTACGAGATGACCGAGGGCAAGGAGAAGATCCTCGGCGCCCACATGCTCGAGGTCTGCCCCTCCCTCACCACGTCCAGGCCACGCCTGGAGATCCACCCGCTGGGCATCGGCGACCGCGAGGACCCGGTCCGCCTCGTCTTCGACGCCGACAAGGGTCCCGGCATCGTCGTCGCCATGTCCGACATGCGCGAGCGCTTCCGCCTGACCGCCAACGTCGTCGAGGTCGTCGGCCCCGACGCGCCGCTGCCCGCTCTGCCCGTCGCCCGCGCCGTGTGGGAGCCCGCCCCCGACTTCCACACCTCCACCGAGTGCTGGATGCTCTCGGGCGCCGCCCACCACACGGTGATGTCGACGGCGACGACGCTGGAGACCTGGCAGGACCTGGCCGAGATGGCCCAGATGGAGCTCGCCGTCATCGACGAGGGCACGACGACGCGCGGATTCGCCCAGGAGCGGCGCCTGAACCAGGCGTACTACCGCCTCACGCAGGGCGTCTGAGCGGCCTGCCTCGCGGCGGCCACCGCCGGTTGCCCGGCCGCCAGTGCGGTTCCCGAGCGGACGGGCCGTCGGCAAGACACTACTGACGCGCTGTGCCGGGGCTCCTCGTCGAGGACGTCCCGGCACAGCGCGTGTACCTTGTGCCACACACCCGACCCACACGCCCGAGAGGCCGATCATGATCAACGGAGAGCTCATCGACCTGCGAGCCGGAGCCTACGAGGCGCGCATCGCCACCCAGGGTGCCACCCTCGTCCACCTGCGCCACGAGGGCCGCGACGTCGTCGTCCCCTTCGACGCCGAGGCCGCCATGCCTGAGGGCTGGCAGGGGCGAGCCCTCGTGCCCTGGCCCAACCGCATCAAGGACTCCGCCTACACCTACTGCGGGCAGACCTACCCGGTGCCCTGCAACGAGCCCGCCACCGGCTCCGCCCTCCACGGCCTGGTCGGCTGGTCTGACTTCGCCGTCGCCTCCGACACCCCGCAGGAGGGCGAGCTCAGTGAGGTGCCCCTCGAGCTGGCCCTGCCCGCCTCCTACGCCTACCCGTGGGCCCTGGAGATCTCGGTGCGCTTCCACCTCGACGCCGCCGACGGACTGACGGTGACGACGACGAGCACCAACGTGGGGGCCGCCGTCTCCACCCGTGCCACCACCGGTGCCCCCGTGCTCGACGGCGTGAGCGCCCCGGCCCCGTACGGCGTGTCCTGCCACCCCTACCTCACCCGCTCCGTCCCCCTGGACGAGTGCGTGCTCGAGGTGCCCGCTGCCCTCGTGCTCGACGTCGATCCTCACACGATGGCGCCCCTCGGCACCCGCGAGGTCGCCGGGACGGACTGGGACTGGCGTGCCGGCCGCCTCGTGGGTGCCACGCAGACGGACAACGCCTACACCGGCCTGCCCGAGGGACCGTGGTCAGTGACCCTGACCGGCGGCGAGGGCGGCCACAGCGCCGTCATCACCTCCGACGTCCCCTGGTGCCAGCTGTACTCGGCCGACAGGCTGGGACGGCCGGGCGTCGCCGTCGAGCCCATGACCTGTCCTCCCAACGCCTTCAACACGGGCGAGGACCTCATCACCCTCGCCGTCGGCGAGTCCCACGAGTTCGTCTACCGCCTGTCCGAGAAGGCCTGACGCCCACCGGGCGCCGGGAGGTCGGCCGCGATGACTGGGGGTAAGAGACGAAGGCCCAGCATGGTGGACGTCGCCCGCCTGGCTGGCGTGTCCCACCAGACGGTCTCGCGCGTCCTGAACTCCCCGGAGGGGGTGCGCCCCGCGACGCGCGAGAAGGTCCTCAAGGCCATTGAGGAGCTGGGCTACCGCCGCAACATGGCGGCCCGGGCGCTGGTGACCGCGTCGTCGCGCCTCATCGGCGTGGTGACGGCCTCCTCGGAGTTCTTCGGGCCGGCCTCGACGGCGAGCGCCATCGAGGCGGCGGCCCGGGCGGAGGGCTACGGGACCCTCGTGACCTCCCTGCGCACGAGCGACGAGGGGGAGATCGCGGAGGCCTTCACCTTCCTCGTCAACCGGGGCGTGGACGGCATCATCTCGGTGGCACCGAGGACCGGGATCGCGGCCTCGGTGACACGGGCGGCGCAGAGCGTGCCGATGGTCGTCGTGGCGGACGGCTTTGAGCCGCAGGGGCGCATCCACGTCGTGTCGGTGGACCAGGAGCTTGGCGCCCGGATGGTGGTGCGCCACCTCATCGGTGCCGGCCGCCGTCGGATCGCCTACGTGGCAGGCCCGGACGACTGGTTCGACGCCCAGGCGCGAGAGCGGGGCTGGCGCAGCGCCCTGGATGACTCGGGGCTGTGCCCGGCGGGCCGCCTGAGTGGGGACTGGACCGCCGAGTCGGGCTATGAGGCGGGTAGGGCCCTGTGCCTGCAGATCGCGGCGGCGGGACCGGACGAGGCCCCGGACGCCGTGTTCTGCTCGAACGACCTCATGGCGCTGGGCCTGCTGGCGGCGGCCCGTGACCAGGGCGTGCGCGTGCCGCAGGACCTGGCCGTCGTCGGCTATGACGACACGGCGGGCTCGGAGTTCTTCGCCCCGGCGCTGACGACGGTGACCCAGCCCTTCGAGGAGCTGGGACGCCTGTGCATGGAGGTGCTGCTGAGCGCGCTCGCGGGGGAGCCGGGGACGCGGCACTCGGTCTCACCGACGCTCAGGGTGCGGCGCTCCTCTGTGTGAGCAGGGCCCCGGGTGGGAGGACGGCCCATATCGACGTGAACGTTCACTATCTGGGTGCCCCAGCCTTTTCGGCCCCGATTACCTACTGCTCGGTAATCCGCGGAATATTAAGGAAAAATCGAATCCGGCTGATTTGACAGCCTGTCTGTGAGCGCTCAAGCTTCAGCCGTTCAGGAGCGCGAGCGCGCAGTTGTGCACGTGGCTCCGCCCCATCTCGAAGAGGAGATCCCCCATGTCCCGCATGCTCACCCGCCGCTCCGTCCTCGCGGGCTCCCTCGCCCTCGCGGGCGCTGCCACCCTCGCCGCCTGCGGCGGCTCCGGCGCCGGCGGCTCCAGCTCCAACGACACCGCCAACCTCGACGCCTCGCAGATCAAGATCGGCGTCGCCATGCCGACCAAGTCCTCCGAGCGCTGGATCAAGGACGGTGAGAACGTCAAGAAGCAGCTCGAGGAGCTCGGGTACAAGGTGGACCTCCAGTTCGCCGAGGACGACATCCCCACCCAGACCAACCAGATCGACAACATGATCACGCAGGGCGTCAACCTGCTCATCATCGCCCCGATCGACGGCACCGCCCTGTCCAACCAGCTCGACGCCGCCGGTGAGGCCGGCATCCCGGTCATCTCCTACGACCGCCTCATCCGCGACAACAAGAACGTCTCCTACTACACCTCCTTCGACAACTTCGTCGTCGGCGGCCAGATGGGCACCTCGCTGCTCACCGGCATGGGCATCATCGACAAGGACGGCAAGGACACCGGCGTCACCGGCCCCTTCAACATCGAGCTCTTCGGCGGCTCCCCGGACGACAACAACGCCCCCTTCTTCTTCAAGGGCGCCATGGAGAAGCTCCAGCCCTACATCGACAAGGGCGTCCTGAACGTCAAGTCCGGCCAGACCGACTTCGGCACCGTCGCCATCCTGCGCTGGGACGGCGCCACCGCCCAGACGCGCATGGACAACCTCATCACCTCGACCTACACCGACGGCTCGCGCGTGGACGGCGTCCTGAGCCCCTACGACGGCATCTCCATCGGCATCCTCGGTGCGCTCAAGGGCGCCGGCTACGGCACGGGCTCGCTGCCCTACCCGGTCGTCACGGGCCAGGACGCCGAGAAGCCCTCGGTCATCTCCATCCTGCGCGACGAGCAGTACTCCACGATCTTCAAGGACACCCGTAAGCTCGCCGACGCCGCCGTCCAGATGGCCGTCGCGATCCTCAAGGGCGAGGAGCCCGAGGTCAACGACACCAAGACCTACGACAACGGCGTGAAGGTCGTCCCCTCCTTCCTGCTGTCCGCGGAGATCGTCACCAAGGACAACGTCACCTCCGTCCTCGTCGACTCCGGCTACTACACCGCTGACGAGCTCAAGTGAGCAGTGCACGGGTTGGCCCCGGTTGCGGGGCCAGCCCGTGCACATGACAGGAGAGACGATGGAGACAGACACCATCCTTGAGATGCGAGGGATCACCAAGCGCTTCCCCGGCGTCCTCGCCCTTGACGACGTCAACTTCTCGGTGGCGCGCGGGGAGATCCACGCCATCTGCGGCGAGAACGGTGCCGGCAAGTCCACCCTCATGAAGGTGCTCTCCGGTGTGCACCCGCACGGCACCTACGAGGGCCAGATCTTCTTCGACGGCGAGGAGTGCACCTTCTCGGACATCAAGAGCTCGGAGGCCAAAGGCATCGCGATCATCCACCAGGAGCTCGCCCTGAGCCCCTACCTGTCGATCGCCGAGAACATCTTCCTGGGCAACGAGTGCGCCAGGCGGGGTGTCATCGACTGGCACGAGACCAAGTCGCGCGCCCAGAAGATGATGCGCTAGGTCGGCCTCGACGAGGATCCCGAGACCCGTATCCGCGACATCGGAGTCGGCAAGCAACAGCTGGTGGAGATCGCCAAGGCGCTCGTCAAGGACGCCAAGCTCCTCATCCTCGACGAGCCCACCGCGGCGCTCAACGACGAGGACTCCGCACACCTGCTCAACCTCATGCGCCAGCTGCGGGAACGGGGGATCACCTGCATCGTGATCTCCCACAAGCTCAACGAGATCCGCGAGATCGCCGACTCCACCACCATCATCCGTGACGGCCACACCATCACCACCCTTGACATGCACCGCCCGGGCGGCGTCGAGGAGGCGGAGATCATCCGCCACATGGTGGGCCGCAGCCTCGACAACCGCTACCCGGACCACGTCTCGACGGTCGGCGACGAGGCCCTGCGCATCGAAGGCTGGACCGTCCACCACCCCAACGACGCCAGCCGCAAGGTCGTGGACAACGCCAGCATCACCCTGCGTCACGGGGAGGTCGTGGGGCTGGCCGGCCTCATGGGCGCCGGGCGCACCGAGTTCGCCATGAGCGTCTTCGGCCGTTCCTACGGGCGCGACATCACCGGGCGGATCCTCAAGGACGGCAAGGAGATCTCCGTGCCGACGGTGGCCGCCGCCATCGAGCACGGCCTCGCCTACGTCTCGGAGGACCGCAAGCGCTACGGCCTCAACCTCATCGGGACGGTCAACCACAACGTCGTCGCCGCCTCGCCGGGGCGCTTCTCGCGCCGCGGGGTGCTGGACCTGCACCGGGAACGGCAGGCCAGCGCCGAGGCCTGCCGCGACATGAAGGTCAAGGCCCCCTCGATCGAGTCGCGCGTGGGCGGCCTGTCCGGCGGCAACCAGCAGAAGGTCGTCCTCGGCAAGTGGGTGACCACCCAGCCCGACGTCCTCATCCTCGACGAGCCGACCCGAGGCATCGACGTCGGCGCCAAGTACGAGATCTACACCATCATCAACCAGCTCGCCGACGCCGGAAAGGCCGTGCTCGTCATCTCATCGGAGCTGCCCGAGCTGCTCGGCATCTGCGACCGCATCTACACCCTCTCAGCCGGCCGCGTCACCGCAGACGTGCCCCGCGAGGAGGCGGACCAGGAGGTCCTCATGCGCTACATGACCCAGGAGAAGGAAAGCTGATGTCCACCTCGTCCACGTCGCTGCGCAGCAGGCTCAGCGCCAACCTGCGCTCCGGAGGGCTTGCCGTCGCCCTCGTCGCCATCATCGCCCTGTTCGCGGTGCTGACCGGAGGACAGTCACTGTCCCCCCAGAACGTCTCCAACATCATCACGCAGAACGCCTACATCCTCGTCATGGCGATCGGCATGCTCTTCGCCATCCTCATGGCGGACATCGACCTGTCGGTCGGCTCCGTCGTCGCCCTGACGGGTGCGGTCGTGGGTGTCATCACGGTCAACTGGGGCCTGCCCTGGCCGGTGGGCGTCGCCGCCGGCCTCGCGGTCGGCATCCTCGTGGGTGTCTGGCACGGCTTCTGGATCGCCTTCATCGGCATCCCAGCCTTCATCGTCACCCTGGCGGGCATGCTCATCTTCCGTGGACTGACGATGATCGTCCTCAACAACCTGCAGATCTCCCCCTTCCCGGACGGCTTCCGCTCCATCTCCTCGGGCTTCCTCAACGGGCTGCTGGGTGGGTACGGCTACGACCTGTTCACGCTCGTTCTCGCCGGCGCCCTGCTCGTCCTGTTCGTGCTGCGCGACCTGCGCGCGCGCAGGCGCTCCATCGCCAACGAGGTGGCGGTCGTGCCGGTGGGTCTGTGGGTCGTCAAGGTCGTCGGCGTCTGCGGCGCCGGCATGGCCTTCGCCTGGCTGCTGGCCACCTACAAGGGCACGCCCTTCGTGCTGCTCATCCTGGGTGTGCTCATCGTGCTCTACTCCTTCATCTCCAACCGCACGGTCTGGGGCCGCCAGGTCTACGCCATCGGCGGCAACAGGGAGGCGGCCGCCCTGTCCGGTGTCAAGGTCAGGCGGGTGCGCTTCCTCGTGTTCGTCAACTGCTCCCTGCTGGCCTCGGTCGCGGGCATCATCTTCACCTCGCGTCTCAACGTCGCGGGTCCGAAGGCCGGCAGCGGCTTCGAGCTCGACGCCATCGCGGCCTGCTTCATCGGCGGTGCAGCCGTCACCGGTGGTGTGGGCACGGTGATTGGAGCGATGATCGGCGGTCTGGTCATGGCGGTGATGAACAACGGCATGTCCCTCATGGGTGTGGGCATCGACTACCAGCAGGCCATCAAGGGTCTCGTCGTTCTCGGTGCGGTCGCCTTCGACCTCATCAACAAGAAGCGGGCCGGAGCCGCCGCCTGATCCCAGCCTCGAGCCTCTCCGGCGTGCCCGCCCGGCTGCCACGCCGGAGGGGCTCGGGGGGCAGCCGGGCACCTGCCTCTGGCGACGGGGCGCCCGGCTGCCCGCGGTGCGGCCTCGCTCGAGCAGCGGTCCTCCGACGCGACCATAGGATCAGGCGCGTGAACCACGTGAGCCCCGACCTCAGCCGCCTCGCGGATCCGACCTTCTTCGCCGACAACCGACTCCCGGCGCACTCCGACCACCTGTGGTACGCGAGCGCGGCAGAGGCTGCCAGCGGGCGCTCCTCCTTCCAGGTGTGCCTCGACGGCGTGTGGAAGCTCCACTACGCCAAGAACCCCGCTCTCGCCGTCGAGGGCTTCGAGGACCCCGCCTACGACGTCAGTGAGTGGGACGACGTGCCCGTGCCTGCCCACCTGCAGCTCCACGGCTACGACAAGCCCCAGTACGCCAACATCCAGTACCCCTGGGACGGGCACGAGCGGCTCGAGCCCGGCCAGGTCCCCACCTCCTACAACCCCACCGCCTCCTACGTGCGCACCTTCACCCTGCCGCAGCAGCTGCCTGCTGGTGACAGGCTCGTGCTGCGGCTGGAGGGCGCGGAGTCCGCCGTCGTCGTGTGGGTCAACGGCACCTACGTCGGCTACGCCGAGGGCTCCTTCACCCCCAGCGAGTTCGACCTCACCGCCCACGTGTGCGCCGGCACCAACCGCCTGGCGCTGCGGGTGTACAAGTGGTGCTCCGGCTCCTGGCTGGAGGACCAGGACTTCTTCCGCTTCTCCGGCCTGTTCCGCTCGGTCTACCTGCGCCGCCTGCCCGCCACCCACCTGGCGGACCTGCGCGTGGGCGTGAGCCTGAGCGAGGACCTGCGCACCGCCGAGGTGAGCCTGCGCACCACCCTTGAGGGGCCCGGCAGCGTGCACGCCGTCCTCGACGGCGTCGGCCCGCTCACCGCAGGCGACGACGGCGTCGCCCGTGTCACCGTCACCGACCCCCACCTGTGGAGCGGGGAGGACCCCTACCTCTACGACCTGTGCATCGAGGTGCGCGACGCCGACGGCGCCCTCACCGAGATCGTCCCCCAGCGCGTGGGCATCCGCCGTTTCGGCATCGAGGACGGCGTGCTCAGGATCAACGGGCAGCGCATCGTCTTCAAGGGCGTCAACCGGCACGAGTTCGGCGAGCGGGGCCGTGTCGTGAGCCGCGAGCGCACCGAGCTCGACCTCATCGCCCTGCGCCGGGCCAACGTCAACGCCATCCGCACGAGCCACTACCCCAACAACAGCTACCTGTACGAGCTGGCGGACGAGTACGGCTTCTACGTCATCGACGAGGCCAACCTGGAGACGCACGGCACCTGGGACGTCCTCCGCCGCCTCGGCCAGGACGCGACGCCGGCCCTGCCCGGCAACCACCCCGAGTGGCACGACGCCGTCCTCGACCGTGCCCTCGACATGTACGAGCGGGACAAGAACCACCCCTCGGTCATCATGTGGTCCTGCGGCAACGAGTCCTACGGCGGCGACAACATCGCCGACATGGCCGACCTGCTGCGCTCGAAGGACTCACGCCCCGTCCACTACGAGGGCCTGTTCTGGGACAACCGCCGCCCCGACACCTCCGATGTCGCCTCCCAGATGTACACCCCGGCCGCCACGGTTGAGGCCCAGCTCGCCGAGAGGCGCGACAAGCCCTTCATCCTGTGCGAGTACGCGCACGCCATGGGCAACTCCTTCGGCGCCGTGGACCTGTACATGGACCTGACCGAGCGCGAGCCCCTCTTCCAGGGCGGCTTCATCTGGGACTTCGCCGACCAGGCCATCCGCCTCACCGCCCCCGACGGCACCGAGTACTGGGGCTACGGCGGCGACAACGGCGAGTCCCCGCACGACGGCGACTTCTGCGGCAACGGCATCTTCTACGCCGACCACACCGAGTCCCCCAAGATCCAGGAGGTGCGCCACCTCTTCCAGGGCCTGCGCACCGAGGTCACCGCCGAGGCCGTCACGGTCACCAACCGTTTCCTGTTCACGCGCTCCAGCGCCTACGACTGCGTCGTCACCCTTGAGCGCGAGGGCGTGCTCGTGGCCGCGCAGAACCTGGAGACCGACGTGGCCCCGGGTGAGAGCGCCACCTACCCGCTGCCGCTGGCGCTGCCCGACGGCACCGGCGCCAGCGCGGGGGAGTACGTCGTGACGGTCTCCTTCCGTCTGCGTGAGGCCACCGCCTGGGCGGGGGCCGGCGAGGAGGTCGCCTGGGACCAGGGCGTCGTCGTCGTCGAGGCCCCTGCCGACGAGCCGACGGCCTTCGCCGTGGCCGGGGACCCGGCCGCCCGCCCCGTCGTCGTGCGCGGCGGCTACAACATCGGGGTGCACGGAGAGTCCTTCCAGGTCATGTTCTCCGGGCTCACCGGTGCGCTGACCTCCTACCGCTACGGCCGCACCCGGGACGGCGGCGCCGAGCTGTTGAGCGCGCCCGTGCTGCCCTGCTTCTGGCACGCCCCGACCGCCAACGAGCGCGGTTACGGCGGCCCCTACGAGGAGGGCGCCTGGCAGCTGGCCTCGCGCTACCCGCGTCTGGTCGAGGACCACGACTGGCCCGCCACGGTCGTCGAGCACGACGACGGCAGCGTCACGGTGTCCTTCACCTACGCCCTGGCGGGCCTACCGGGCACCCGCTGCCGCATGGACTACCGCGTGCTGGGTGACGGCACGGTGGAGGTCACCCAGGTCCTCGACCCGGCCGGTGAGGTGCCCTCGCTGCCCGAGCTGTCGGTGATGATCCAGGTGCCGGGGTGCGTCAACCGCCTCACCTTCTACGGGGAGGGCCCCGAGGAGACCTACGTCGACCGCCGCGGCGGCGGGCGCCTGGGCGTGTACTCCAGCGAGGTCGACCAGCAGATGGCCGGCTACCTCAACCCGCAGGAGTCCGGCAGCCACACGGGTGTGCGCTGGGCGCGCGTGACGGACCGCACGGGACGAGGCCTGCTCGTCAGCGCCCCGGCGGGCGGCGAGATCGAGCTCAGCGCCCTGCCGTGGACGCCCTTCGAGGTGGAGAACGCCCGGCACGAGTTCGAGCTGCCGGTGACGGGTCGCACCGTCATCCGCCCCGCGCTCATGCGCCGCGGGGTCGCCGGCGACGACTCCTGGGGCGCACGCCCCAAGGAGCAGCACGAGCTGCCCACCGGCCGGCTCGTGAACCGCTTCTCCTTCAAGGGCGTGCTCTGAGCCTCCGGTGCGGGAGGGCGACCTCCCGCACCGGCCGCCACCGTCGACCGCCTGCGTCCGCGCGTGCCGTCTGCCGCGCCGGACGCGGGCGGCGCGCTGTCAGGCCCGGTTGGCGAAGCGCTCCAGCAGCGTGGCGTCGCCGCCGACGACGAGCACGTCCTCGGGGGACACGAGGGTCTCCGGTGAGGCGTACTCGAAGGGCTCGCCCGGGCTCATGAGGCCGAAGACGGTGACGCCGTAGCGCGAGCGGATACGGGCCTCACCGATGGTGAAGCCGTGCAGCTCCGACGGCGGTCGCATCTTGACGATGGTGAAGCCGCCCTTCTCCATCTCGATGTAGTCGAGCATGCGGCCCGACACCAGGTGCGCGGCACGCTGGCCGGCGTCGAACTCCGGGTAGACGACGTGGTGGGCGCCGATGCGGCGCAGGATGCGCCCGTGGGCGCGGGAGATGGCCTTGGCCCAGATCTGCGGGGTCTGCAGGTCCACGAGGTTGCCGGCGATGAGGACGGAGGCCTCCAGGGAGGAGGCCACACCCACCACCGCGGTGCCGAACTCTGTGGCCCCCAGCTGCTCGAGGGCCTCCATGTCGGTGGCGTCGGCCTCCACCAGCGGGACCCGGCCGGTCCACTGGCGCACCAGCACCGGGTCCTTCTCGACGGCGAGGACCTCACGGCCCAGGCGGTCGAGGGTCGCGGCGACGGCGGAGCCGAAACGGCCCAGCCCGATGACGAGGGTCGAGTCGGTGCGGTCGACGGCGGCCATAAGCGCTCCTGAGGACGAGGTCGCGGGCCCGCTGGGCTCGCACGTGCTGGCGACAGGGTAACCGTCCGCCCGCCCGGTCGCTCAGAGGGGGCGGGCTGGGGCCTCAGCCGATGAGCGGGCGCTCGGCGGGCATGCGGATGACCCGGCGCCGCTCGCGCAGGGCCAGCGCGGAGGCCAGGGTCATCGTGCCCACGCGCCCGACGAACATGAGGACGATGATCGTGTACTTGCCCGAGTCCGGCAGTATCGAGGTGATGCCCGTGCTCAGCCCCACGGTCGCGAAGGCGGAGACCGTCTCGTAGAGGATCGTGTCCAGGGGCAGGTTCGTGATGTGCAGCAGCAGGAGGGTCGACACGCCCACCGCGGTGGCCCCGATGAAGACGACGGCGACGCTCAGGCGCACGGTGGACAGGGTGATGCGTCGGCCGAAGGCCTCGATGTCCTCGTCACCGCGCGCCTCGGCCATGATCGCCAGCACGAGGACGGCGAAGGTCGAGACCTTGATGCCCCCGGCCGTGGAGGCCGAGCCGCCGCCGATGAACATGAGCAGGTCCTGGAGGAACCAGGTCGTCTCGTGCATGGAGGAGGTGTCGACGGTCGCCAGCCCCGAGGAGCGCGCGTTGACGCCCGACACCAGCGCGGTGAGGACCCGCCCGTGCGTCGGCAGCCCGCCCAGGGTCACCGAGTTGCGCCACTCGAAGAGCCCGATGAGCAGGGAGGACACGAGGGCGAGGGCCGTGTAGGTCGTCAGCGTCAGCTTGGTGTGCAGGGTCCACTGGCGCGGGCGCGTGCGGTGGCGGGTGACGTCGAGGATGACGGGGAAGCCGATGGCGCCCACGGCCGTGCCGACGACGATCGGCAGGCACATCCACCAGTCGCTCGCGTAGGGCGCCAGCCCCTCGGGCATGATGACGAAGCCGGCGTTGTTGAAGATCGACAGCGACATGAACACCGCGTACCACAGGGCGTGGGGCAGGTCCTGGCCGAGGCTGAGGAACCGCGGGAAGAGGACGAGCGCGAGGGCTGCCTCGACGCCGACCGCCGTGTAGATGACCGCCCGCAGCAGGGAGGCGACGTCGCCCAACCGTGACTGGTTCTCGCTGGCGGCCAGGATCCGCTGAGTCAGGCCCACGTGCCGCGAGACGGCGAAGGACAGCAGGGAGGCGAGCGTCATGATGCCAAGTCCCCCGACGAAGGCGCCGGCGATGATGACGGCCTGCCCGAAGGGGGACCATGCGGTGGCGGTGTCCACGGTGGTCAGGCCGGTGACGCACACGGCGCTGGTCGCGGTGAACAGGGCATCGACGAAGCGGATGGTGGGGTGGCCGTCCGGGGTGGCCACGGGCAGGTACAGCAGTGCGGTGACGACGGCGATGATGCCCGTGAAGACGGCGACGGCGAGACGGGCGGGGGCGAAGCGGGCGGCGCGCTCGACCCGTGATCGCAGCCCCGTGCGCTCGAGCAGGCGGCGCAGCAGATCGCTGTGGCCGGTGTCCTCCGGGGCGCCCGGGCGCAGGGGGAGCGGGCGCGGGGTGGTGTGGGCGCGGTGCTCGGGGTGGGGCGAGTGTGCGCGGGAGGGCTTGGGCACGGTGCCATTGTTCCCTTAACGGGCCGACGGCGGGGCGCACGCCCCGCTGGGGCCTGTGACGGCGGTGGGCCGGGTGGGGCGCGTGGTGTGGGTGCTGGGGCTCATGAGGCCCCCGACTGCCTGTGCGTCTGCTGGGACTCGGGATATAGTGACGCGGTCGGCCGGGGGCGAGCCTGGGGCCTGACCAGGCTCCGGTGTCCAGCCGACGCCTCCCACTGTCCGTACTCCTCAGACGGGACCACACGCATGGCACCGGGTCTGCGCACCCCCTCCGGCGCTTCGGGCGCCCCCTCGTTCCTCACCGTGGCCGAGGTCGCCGACATGCTGCGGGTGTCGAAGATGACTGTGTACCGCATGGTCCACGCCGGGGAGCTGCCTGCGATGCAGGTCGGCCGCTCCTTCCGTGTTCCCGAGCGTGCCGTCGAGCAGTACCTCGCCGCCGGTCTGGGTGACTGGGGCCACGAGGAGACGGAGTCTACGGGCTCCTGATACCCGTTAGAATCGCCCGGTCACCTGTGTGGGCGCGGCGGACCGTCTCCGTCCGACCACCTCCTGCTCGCCCGGCGCCCGCGTCGGTGTGCCGGCTCAACCGCCGGCACCGCGAGCGCCCGGCACGCACGACTATGAGGAGTCCCCATGGGATCTGTCATCAAGAAGCGCCGCAAGCGCATGTCCAAGAAGAAGCACCGCAAGCTCCTGCGCAAGACGCGTCACCAGCGTCGCAACAAGAAGTGACGGGATGTGCCCGGGGCCGTGCGCCCCGGGCACACGCGTACCTCCCCCGCGGTGAGCCGGCGTGAGCCCCCCCGCCCGCCCCCTATCCTGGCCCCGCAGCCCAGAACCGAGCGGAGCAGACATGAGCGACCACGACGTCCCCTCGCCGAGGACCTCCACGGCCCCGGACACCGCCCGGCAGGGGGACGAGGCCTGCCTGCGGCCCCTGTCGGCAGGGCCCTCGCCCTGGCCCGGGGCGGTCAGCGCCCTCGCCCGCCCCCTCGACGGCCCGGCCCCGACGACCTTGGCCGAGCTCACCACCCTGCGCGTGGGCGGCCCCATCGGCTCCTACGAGCAGACCACCACCGAGGACGAGCTCATCGAGGCCGTGCGCGAGGCCGACGACGCGGGCACCCCGCTGCTCGTCGTCGGCGGGGGCTCCAACATCCTCGCCTCCGACGCCGGCTTCGACGGTCTTGTCCTGCGCGACGCCCGCCAGGAGGTCACCCTCGTGTCGGACTGTGCCTGCGGCGGCGTCGAGGTCACCGCCACCGCAGGCACGACCTGGGACGACCTCGTGCGCCAGGCCGTGGCCTCCGACTGGGCCGGCTTCGCGCCCCTGTCCGGCATTCCCGGCACCGTCGGGGCCGTGCCCGTGCAGAACGTCGGCGCCTACGGCACGGAGGTCGCCGAGCTGCTGGGCTCCGTGCAGGCCTGGGACCGCCTGCGCCGACGCCGCGTCCACCTGGCGCTGGCCGACCTGCACCTGGCCTACCGCGACTCCGCCCTCAAGCGCTCGCTCACCGACGCCACGGTCGGTGGAGGACGCACCTGGGGCCCGACCGGCCGCTGGGTGGTCCTGTCCGTCACGTTCCACGTGCGCCAGGCCTGCCTGTCAGCCCCCATCGCTTACGCCCAGCTGGCCGCGGCCCTGGGGGTGGGCACCGGGGACCGGGTCAGTGCCAGGGCGGTGCGCGAGGCTGTCCTCGCGCTGCGTGCCTCCAAGGGCATGGTGCTCGACCCCGCCGACCATGACACCTGGTCCGCCGGCTCCTTCTTCACCAACCCGGTCCTCACCACTGAGCAGGCGTCGGCCCTGCCCGAGGACGCGCCGCGGTACCCGGTGACTCACCACGCGCACAAGGTCGCCACCCGCCAGGCGCCCGTCGTCGAGGGCCTGGTCAAGACCTCGGCCGCCTGGCTCATCGACCACGCCGGCTTCCCCAAGGGATACGCGCTCGCGGCGGGTGGCCGCAGGCCACCGGCCTCGCTGTCCACCAAGCACGTGCTGGCCCTGACCAACAGGGGCTCGGCCACGGCCGCCGACCTCGCGGCCCTGCGCGACGAGGTCGTCGCTGGGGTCGAGGAGGCCTTCGGTGTCACGCTCGTGCCCGAGCCGGTCCACGTCGGCTGGTGAGCGGGCCCGGCTGGTGAGCAGCCGACGCCGGTGAGCGGGCGCCGCCGCTCAGGCTGCTGGGCCGGTCGCCGGGTCCGGGGTCTTGAGCCAGGCATCGACCTCGGCCAGCCACCGGGCCTTTGAGGCTGCTGAGGCGAGGCTGGCGCGCACCGAGCCCCGCGCGAGCTCCGCCAGGGCGGCGTCGTCCAGGCCCAGGGACCGGGCGATCTCGTACTGCGCCGTCAGGCGTGAGCGGAACAGCAACGGGTCGTCGGCACCCAGCGCGACCTGCGCGCCGTGCGCCAGCAGCGTGCCCAGCGGCACGTCCCCGCTCTCGCGGTACACCCCCAGGCTCACGTTCGAGGCCGGGCACACCTCCAGGCTGATGCCGGCGGCCACCACGGCGTCGAGCAGGGCCGGGTCCTCGCTCGTGCGCACGCCGTGCCCCAGGCGGGTCGGGCCGAGCGCGTTGACGACGTCGCGCACGTGCTCAGGCCCCAGCAGCTCGCCGCCGTGCGGCAGGGAGGCCAGCCCCGCCCGGCGCGCGATGCGGAAGGCCGGCCCCCAGGAGGCCGTGTCCCCGGCCCTCTCGTCGTTGGACAGGCCAAAGCCGACGACGCTGCCCGGCTCGTCGCCCGCGTAGCGCACCGCCAGCCGGGCCAGGGTACGGGCGTCCAGCGGGTGGCGGATGCGAGAGGCGGCGACGACGACGGCGACCTCCACCCCGGTGAGGACGGTGGCCTGGCGCGCCGCGTCGAGGATGATCTCGAGCGCCGGGGTGATGCCGCCCACGAAGGGGGCGTAAGAGGTCGGGTCCACCTGGATCTCCAGGCGCCGGGACCCCTCGGCGGCGTCGTCCAGGGCGGCCTCGAGGACGATGCGGCGCATGACCTCCTCACTGGTGACCAGGTGGCGGGCGGTGTCGTAGGCCCGCTGGAAGCGGAACCACCCCCGGTGGTCGGCCGGGACGCGCAGGGGGTCGCCGTCGATGAAGGAGGAGGGCAGGCGCGTGCGCGAGGCCTGGGCGAGATCCACCAGCGTGTCCAGGCGCATGGACCCAGTGAAGTGCAGGTGCAGGTGCGCCTTCGGCAGGGTGGCGAGGTCACGCATGGGCGGATTGTCCCACGTGCGCGCGTCCTGCCGGGGTGCGGCGGCCCTCGGCCTGCGCGCGCCCCGCGGGCTGTCCCGCTGCGCCGGTGCGTGAGGCAGACTGTGCCCATGAGCAACGTCCGCCAGGAGCCGGAGGAGCTCGCCCTCCTCACCGGTCCCCGCGCTGCCTCCGTGCTCGCAGCAGCCCTGGCCCCTGCGCACGAGCGGCTGCTCTCCTGGGAGGTCCACTCCGTCCACCACCGCCCCGGCGCGGGCGTGAGCGTAGGCTACACCGCCGTCGTCGGCCGGCCTGACGGCAGCCAGAGCACCGAGTACCTGTGCGCGACGACGGCCCGCCTGAGCAACCCGCACGCCCCTGGCGTCAACCGCGTCGCCCCCACGGCCGGCGACGGCCCGCCCGTGCACGTGTGGCGCCACCCCGCCGACCCCGAGCTGCCGGCCCTGGCGGTGGCCTGCACCCCCTCGCTCCTGTCACACCGCCTCGGCTCACCGGTGAGGACGGCGATGGTCGCCTACCGCCCCACCCGCCGTGCCGTCGTGCGCGTGACCCACCGTGACGGGTCCACCTCCTACGCCAAGGTCCTCAGACCCGCTGTCTGCGGCTCCTTCGCCCTGCG
Organism: Actinomyces sp. W5033; assembly: GCF_051303165.1. Taxonomy (NCBI): domain Bacteria; kingdom Bacillati; phylum Actinomycetota; class Actinomycetes; order Actinomycetales; family Actinomycetaceae; genus Actinomyces; species Actinomyces sp. W5033. The sequence continues at coordinate 35,436 of NZ_JBPPGD010000014.1, forward strand.
CCACCACATGCTGCGCGCCGCAGGGGTGCCGGCACCCGAGGTCCTGCGCGCCGACCCCGACGGCCTCGTCCTGCTGTCGGCCGGGCAGGGTGTGGCCCTGTCAGGTCTGCTCTCACGCGGGATGGGCGCCGCCCAGTCCCAGCGGGTGCTCGGTGCGCTCACGGCCCTGCTCGACTCCCTGCCGCGCGCCGCCCTGACCCTGGAACGTCACCCGGCCTGGTCCGAGCGCGCACGGCACTACGCCCACGCCGCCGCCACCGTCCTGCCCGAGCACGCTGCCCGCGCCCGGGCCGTCGCCGAGGGGGTCGAGCAGCTCATGGCCGTGAGCGACCCCGGCCCCGTCGTGCCGGTGCACGGCGACTTCTACGAGGCCAACGTCCTCATGGACGGCGAGAGCGTCGCCTCGCTGCTCGACGTGGACTCCCTGGGCCCCGGCCACCGGGTGGACGACCTGGCCTGCCTGCTCGGGCACGTGAGCATCCTCGACCACCTCGCCCCGGCCTCCTACCCGCACCTGCGGCCGGCCCTGGAGACCTGGACCCGGTTGGCTGAGGCCCAGACGGACCCCGTCGCGCTGCACGCACGCTGCGCGGGCGTCGTGCTCTCGCTCGTGGCCGGTGCGCGCCGTGACGACGGCGGGCCCTGGCGCCCGGACGCGGAGGGGCGCCTGGCGAGGGCGGAGCTGTGGCTCGCCCAGGCGCGCGAGCTCCACGCGCGTCGCGGGGCCCGCTGAGCCCCGAGGCCCGCTGGGGCCGGCGGACGGTGGGACCCGCGGGCCGCCGGCAGAGGCCGGGCTGCCGCCGGCAGCCGCCGGCTCCAGCGGGCGCGACGCGTCAGCGGGCCTCGGCGAGCAGCTGCTGGAGACGGCCGACGCCCTCGGTGATCGCGGCGTCGCTCGTGGCGTAGGACAGGCGCAGGTAGCCGGAGCGGCCGAAGGCCTCGCCGGGGACCACGGCGACCTCGGCGTGCTCGAGGGCGAGGTTTGCCAGCGTCATGGACGAGTCGATGACCGTGCCGCGCAGGCTCCGGCCCAGCAGGCCCTCGACGCTCGGGTAGGCGTAGAAGGCTCCCTGCGGCACAGGCACGACGAGCCCGTCGATGGCGCGCAGCATGTCCACCATGAGCAGACGGCGCCGGTCGAAGGCCTCGCGCATCTCGTGAACCGCTGACAGGTCACCGTTGAGGGCGGCCAGGGCGGCGACCTGGGACACGTTGGCGACGTTCGAGCTCAGGTGCGACTGGAGGTTGGTGGCGGCCTTGGTGACGTCCGAGGGGCTGATCATCCAGCCCACGCGCCAGCCGGTCATCGCGTAGGTCTTGGCGACTCCGTTGAGGACGATGGCCTGGTCCGCCAGCTCGGGGACGAGGGCGACGATGTGGGCGCTCTCGGCGCCGTCGTAGAGCAGGTGCTCGTAGATCTCGTCGGTGACGACCCAGATGCCGTGCTCAAGGGCCCAGTGGCCGATGGCGGTGAGCTCCTCGGGCGTGTAGACGGCACCGGTCGGGTTGGAGGGCGAGCACACGAGCAGGGCCTTGGTGCGCTCGGTGCGGGCGGCCTCGAGCTGGGCGACGGTGACCTTGTAGCCCTGATCGGCCCCGGCGAAGACCTCGACGGGGCTGCCGCCGGCGAGCCGGATGCACTCGGGGTAGGTGACCCAGTAGGGAGCGGGCAGGATGACCTCGTCACCCGGGTCCACGATGGCGGCGAAGGCCTCGTAGACGGCCTGCTTGCCGCCGTTGGTGATGACGACGTCGTCGGGGCTGACCTCGTAGCCGGAGTCGCGCAGCGTCTTGGCGGCGACGGCCTCGCGCAGGGCGGGCATGCCCTTGGCAGGGGTGTACTTGTGGTTGGCCGGGTCCTTCGCGGCGGCGACGGCGGCATCGACGATGTAGCCGGGTGTGGCGAAGTCGGGCTCGCCGGCGCCGAAACCGATGACGGGGTGGCCGGCGGCCTTGAGGGCCTTGGCCTTGGCGTCAACGACCAGCGTCGCGGAGGGGGCAATGGCGGACAGGCGTGCGGAGACACGGGACCTAGGTGCAGTAGTCACGGCGCTTATGCTCGCACGCGCCGTGGCAACGTGCCTGACACGTCCCGCCTGCGCAGGCCCGTCGCACACGGCGTCAGGGGCCCCGCACAGCCGTCGGGTGGGGTCTCCACATGAAGGGACCACCCAAAGAGATCCTCCCCCCACCCGAGGGCGGCGAGGGTCACAGGGCGACGCCGGTGGCGTCGAGGATGCGCCGCAGCATCGCGGCGCGCTGGTGGAGGCCGGCCTCGGCGGGGACCTGGCACTTGACGCCGAGGTAGCGGGCCGCGGGGGCGGAGGACTCCTCGGGGGACAGGGCCGCCAGGGTGCAGTCGCGCACGTCCTCGGCGCTCATGACCGAGCCCGGCTCGTCGATGTCGAGCGGCAGGTGCCCGTCCATCCAGGCCTTGGCGTAGCGGGTGTCCACCGGGCCGGCGCCGGAGAAGGTCACGCCCTCCAGGACCCCGGCGGCCCGGGCCAGGCGCACGTGCTCCAGGGCCAGGGCGCCGTCGTGGCCCTCCAGGGCGCTGCGCCCCCAGTTGATCGTCATGCGCACGTCGGGACGGTGCAGGGCGGTGACGACCTCGAGCTCGGCCTCGATGGTGAGCATGCGCTTCTCGCCGCGGTCGGGGGAGACGAAGGCGTCGCAGTGCTCGACGAGCAGGGTGGCGCCGCCCCAGTCCCAGTCCGCCAGCTCGGCCAGGGACTCGCCGAAGGCGCGGGCGTCGTGGGCGGTGCCGGGGGCGCCGGAGGGTGCGGAGTGCATCTCGACGCCGGCGACGACGTCACGGCCGGCGGCCTCGCGCAGCGCCTCGACGCCGTCGCGCACCTGCCGGGTGAAGGCGAGGGCGGCGGCGCGCCCCTGGGCGTCGGTGGAGGCCAGGCCGAAGGTGCCGGTGGCCCACACCCGGACCATGGTGCCCGGGATGGCGGTGATGACGTTGTGGTCCCAGGCGGGGGCGAGCTGCGAGGCGAGCCAGCCAAGGTCCCCGAGGTCGTCACGGAAGGGCAGCTCGAGGCCGCGCACGCCGGGCACAGTGGCCAGGAGGCGGTAGTACTGCTCGGTCTCCTCACGGGTGGCGGGCAGGGAGGCGTAGGCGCCGAGGACGGCGTAGGGGGTGGTGGGCATGGGCTCTCCTCGTTGAGACGGCTGGGGGTCGCTGCGGCGGCGCAGGCGCCGGCAGGAGACGGCACGACGGAGCGTGTCAGACGTCAGATGACTTGATGCTACCTCGGGAGAGGGACGTGGTGCAGCCCACGGCGGTGGCGATTTCCCGATCCGCGGTACGTGTGGCAGGATGAGACACCGCTGAAGGGCAGTGGCGCAATTGGTAGCGCACCGGTCTCCAAAACCGGCGGTTGTGGGTTCGAGTCCCGCCTGCCCTGCTGAGAACGGCGGATCTGTCGGGAGATCCCGTCGGCTCCGTCCTCTCGCCCGCAGCTCCGGGCGCTGACCGAGACCGACGACCCCCGAGGAGTCACACGCATGAGCGAGGGTAACGCCGTCGCCAAGGGCAAGAAGGCCAGGAGGACCAGCCTCCTGGGCAGTGTCCCCCGCTTCCTGCGCGAGGTCGTTGACGAGCTCCGCAAGGTCGTCTGGCCGACCTCGAAGGAGCTGCAGACCTACTTCACCGTCGTCGTCGTCTTCATCGTCGCCATCATGGCGTTCACCGGCGTGCTCGACCTGGTCTTCGACCGCCTTGTCATGTGGCTGTTCGCCTGACCCGCACCGCACGCCCCGTACAGAGGAAAGCAGGTAACCGTGTCCGAGGAGATCCTCCCCGAGGAGAGCGTCGAGGCCGCCCAGGCCGAGGCGGACGCCGCCGTCGTCGAGGACGTCGAGGTCCAGGGCGAGGCCCCCGAGGCCGGCGCCGTCGAGGAGCCCCAGGACGAGCCGGCCCGTGAGGCCGACCCGCTCGAGGAGTTCCGCAGGCACATGTCCTCGCTGCCCGGCGAGTGGTACGTCCTGCACACCTACTCCGGCTATGAGCGCCGCGTGGCCGCCGACGTCATGGCCCGTGCCGAGAACTTCGAGGTCGAGGACTACGTCTTCGACGCCGTCGTGCCCATGGAGACGGTTGTCGAGGTCAAGAACGCGGGCAAGAAGAAGGAGGTGTCGCGTGTGCGCATTCCCGGCTACGTGTTCGTCCGCATGGACCTCGACGACCCGCAGACCTCCGACCGTGTGTGGCGCACCATCAAGGACACCCCGGCCGTCACCGGCTTCGTCGGCGACCGCTACAACCCGGTCCCGCTGACCTTCGATGAGGCCGTATCCCAGCTCGGCCCCACGCCGGAGGAGCTCGCCGCCAAGCAGGCCGCCAGCGCGAACGAGCACCCGGACGAGGGTGCCCTCACCCAGGTGGTCGAGGGGGGCACCGTCTACGAGGTCGCCTTCAGTGTCGGCGAGTCCGTCATCGTCACCGACGGCCCCTTCGAGTCGCTGCCGGCGACCATCTCGGAGATCCACCCCGAGACCCAGAAGGTCCAGGTCCTCATCTCGATCTTCGGCCGCGACACCCCGGCCGAGCTGTCCTTCGCCCAGGTCGCCAAGATCTGAGGCGCCCCACGTCCTCACGCGGCGCCCGGTGCCTGCCCCCGCTCGGGGTGGGCACCGGGCGCCGCGTGTCACAGCCGCCAGCCCTGTGATACCGCCCACCGGAGGTGCTGGGCTCTCCCGCCAGGGGCTAGGATCAGTTCTCGTGCGTGCGCGCCCCTCCAGGCGCGCGAGCGCCACTGCACGGCAGGCGTGCAGTGCTCCGGACAAGAAGGACCCCCTACATGGCTCCCAAGAAGAAGGTCTCTGGGCTCATCAAGCTCCAGATCCAGGCCGGCCAGGCCAACCCCGCCCCGCCGATCGGCCCTGCGCTCGGTCAGCACGGCGTCAACATCATGGAGTTCTGCAAGGCGTACAACGCCGCGACCGAGTCGCAGCGCGGCAACGTCATCCCGGTGGAGATCACGGTCTACGAGGACCGCTCCTTCACCTTCGTGACCAAGACCCCGCCGGCCGCCGAGCTCATCAAGAAGGCTGCGGGCGTCTCCAAGGGCTCTGCCACGCCCCACTCCGCGAAGGTCGGCACGCTGACGATGGACCAGGTCAAGGAGATCGCCTCCACCAAGATGGCTGACCTCAACGCCAACGACCTCGACGCCGCCGCCGCCATCATCGCCGGCACCGCCCGCTCGATGGGCATCACGGTCGCCTGAGGCGCGGCCACCCCCACCAAGACCACCGTGGAAGGGCCATGCGCGGCCCGCACACCACGACTGCAAGGAGAAGCAGATGACCAAGCGCAGCAAGGCCTACCGCGCCGCCGCTGAGAAGATCCAGTCCGGGATCCTCTACACCCCGGCCGAGGCCGTCAAGCTCGCCAAGGCGACGTCCATCACGACCTTCGACTCCACCGTGGACGTCGTCCTGCGACTGGGCGTTGACCCCCGCAAGGCTGACCAGATGGTGCGAGGCACCGTGTCCCTGCCGCACGGTACTGGTAAGACCGCCCGCGTCATCGTCTTCGCCCAGGGCGAGAGGGCCGAGCAGGCCCTCGCAGCGGGCGCTGACGAGGTCGGCGGCGACGAGCTCATCGAGAAGGTGGCCGGCGGCTGGACCGACTTCGACGCCGCCGTCGCCACCCCGGACCTCATGGGCAAGGTCGGCCGCCTGGGCCGCGTGCTCGGTCCCCGTGGCCTCATGCCCAACCCGAAGACCGGCACCGTGACGATGGACGTGGCCAAGGCCGTCACCGACATCAAGGGCGGCCGCATCGAGTTCCGTGTGGACCGTGCTGCCAACCTCAACTTCGTCATCGGCAAGTCCTCCTTCACCGAGGAGCAGCTGGTGGAGAACTTCCAGGCCGCCCTGGACGAGGTCCTGCGCCTCAAGCCCTCCACCTCGAAGGGCCGCTACGTCCTCAAGGCGACGATGACGACGACCATGGGCCCGGGCATCCCGCTCGACATCACCAAGGCCTGACGCGTCGCTCCCTGAGACCGCTGACGCCGGCCGCCCCCTTGTGGGGCGGCCGGCGCCGTCGTTCCCGCGCTTGACCGCCGAAGCCGACGCCGCGGCGTCCCCGCCTGCCTGAGATCCGCGCTCAGGCGAGGGCGAGGAGCCAGGCGATGTAGGCACCGGCCATGAGGTACGGGCCCAGGGCGATGGGCGTGTCGCGCCGGACCCGGCCCAGGACCATGAGCGCGAGGGCCGCGCTCCCGGCCAGGAGCAGGCCGGCGACGACGCCGACGACGGGCACGGCCCAGCCGAGGCGGCCGAGCCACAGGCCCGTGAGGGCGCACAGCTTGACGTCTCCCATGCCCAGCCCCGAGGGCGCCAGGGCGAGCAGCAGGCACACGCCCCCGAGGACGGCGGCAGCGCCGACGGAGCCGATGAGCGCGGACAGCGCGAGCCCGGGCGCGCTCCCCAGGGCCAGGAGCACGGCCTCGCCGCCCGAGCAGGCGGCCGCCCAACCGGCCGCCGGGCCCAGCAACCGGTTGGGCAGCCGGTGGCAGACGGCGTCCGTGCTCCCGGCCACCGTGAGGGCGGCGAGCACCGGCAGGGCGAGCGCAGCCTCCCACCAGCACCCGGCGTCGAGCGCTGCGGCGCAGGCCGGCAGCGCGGCCGCGAGGAACAGGGCCGTTAGCCGGCGGGGGAGCAGGAGACGGCGGCGACCAGCAGCGGCGCGCAGCACGGGGGCGGGCATCCCGGCGCCCGTGCCCGGGGCGTGGGCGCCACCGTCGAGAAGGTCCTCGACATAGGCGCGGGCGAAGCGGGAAACGGGCCCGTGGACGGCCGCGCCGCAGGCCGCGAGGACCAGGGTGAGGGCGAGCAGGGCGAGGGGCACGCCCGCCACTGTCTCACGAGGCCTTCCCGCCTGGCGCGGCACCTGCCACGGCCTGTGGACAGCTGGGCGTGTGGAGGGGCCGGGCGCGTGCGCACGCCGGTCCACAGGCGGGTGGGGCCGGGCCGTGGGGCCGGCGCACGCGGGTGCGCACGGGCGCGCGGCGGCGCCGAGCCCGGCCCACGTGACCGATCGCACCGCGCAGGAGCGCCCCAGCGCTTGCGGTGCGGTGCGCCAGGACCGGTAGTGTGTCACCTGCCAAAGACCGCAGGTCTCCCGGTCCGTGAGGACCAGGACCAAGCTCGGCGCCCGTGGGCGACGAGGCCAGCGCAGGTGAGAACGAGACCCCTCCGCCCCGTGCGGTGTGAGAGCCCCGTGCCTTGCCGGCGCGGGGCTTTGTCCGTTCCCGGGCCCGGGCGCCTGCGGCAGACCACGGAAGGAGGGCCCATGGCAAGGCCTGACAAGGAGGCGGCTGTCGCCGAGCTCGCGGGCAAGTTCCACGACTGCGGTGCTGTGCTGCTGACTGAGTACCGCGGGCTGACCGTCGCCGAGCTCAGGGAGCTGCGTCGTTCGCTCGCCGGTCACGCCGAGTACACCGTGGTGAAGAACACGCTTGCCGCCATCGCCGCCCGCGAGGCCGGCCTGGAGGCCTTCGCCGACGACCTCAAGGGCCCCACCGCCCTGACCTTCGTCACCGGTGAGCCGGTCGAGGCCGCCAAGGCCCTGCGTGACTTCGCCAAGGACAACGCCAAGCTCGTCGTCAAGGGTGGTGTCATGGACGGCAACGTCCTCGACTCCGCCGAGGTCGAGAAGCTGGCTTCGCTCGAGTCCCGCGAGGTGCTGCTCGCCAAGGCTGCCGGTGCCATCAAGGCGTCGCTGTCCAAGGCTGCGTACCTCTTCGTCGCGCCCGCCTCCAAGGCGGTCCGCACTGTCGACGCCCTGCGCGAGAAGCAGGAGACCGCGGCCTGAGCCGCGTGCGCCGCCCCCACACCACACAGACCCTGTGCTGACCACATACGGCGCAGGACCCTTTTTCAGGAAGGAACGCCCATCATGGCGAAGCTGACCACTGACGAGCTCATCGAGGCCTTCAAGGAGCTCACCCTCATCGAGCTGTCCGAGTTCGTCAAGGCCTTCGAGGAGACCTTCGACGTCACCGCTGCCGCTCCGGCCGCCGTTGCCGTCGCCGCTGCCCCCGGCGCGGCCGCCGAGGGCGCCGCCGAGGAGGAGAAGACGGAGTTCGACGTCATCCTCGAGGCCGCTGGCGACAAGAAGATCGGCGTCATCAAGGAGGTGCGCGCCCTGACCTCCCTCGGCCTGAAGGAGGCCAAGGAGCTCGTTGACTCCGCCCCCAAGGCCGTCCTCGAGGGCGTCAACAAGGAGACGGCCGACAAGGCCAAGGAGCAGCTCGAGGGCGCCGGCGCCACCGTCACCCTCAAGTGACCTCCTCCCCGAGCCGGTGACCAGGGCCCGCGAGCGGCCGCCTACCTCGGGTCGGGCCTGTGCACGATGAGGCTGGCAGGAAGGTACCTACCGGGTGCGGGGCGCAGCCTCGCCGCCTGCTGCGGCGCCCTCGGTATCGACATCGGCACTGCGCACACGGC
>NZ_JBPPGD010000015.1:0-24663 GCF_051303165.1 Actinomyces sp. W5033
GGGTGCCCCTATGTGGTGTGTCAAGCGGCGGCGGGTAGTTTCGTGGCTGGTTGTGGGTCGTAGAGGGCTCCATCTCGGATCATGGCGTGCAGGGTCAGGATGCGGCGGTGGGCCAGGGCGAGAACGGCCTGGTTATGACGCTTGCCCTGGTCTCGTTTGCGCTGGTAGTAGGCCCGGGAGACGGGGTCGGAGCGCAGGGAGGCGAAGGCGGACAGGAACATGGCGCGCTTGAGCCTCTTGTTGCCGCCGTGGGAGACGTGCTCACCACGGATCGATGAGCCGGAGCGGCGTGTGACGGGAGCGAGCCCGGCGTAGGAGGCCAGCTGGGCGCCGGTGTCGAAGGTCTTGCCCAGGGTCTCGGCCAGGAAGACGGCGGCGGTCCTGACCCCGATCCCGGGCATGGAGATCAGGACCTCATAAAGAGGGTGGGCCTCCACCAGGGCCTCGACCTGGGCGGCGACATCGGCCCGCTGAGCGTGCAGGGCGATGAGCTGCCTGGCCAGGTGAGGTAGCACCGTTGCGGCGGCGTCGGTGCCGGCGACCACCACGGTCTGGTGCTCCAGGGCCGAGACGATCTGGCCGGCCCAGGTGGCGTGCCGCCTGCACCCGTGCTTCTTGAGCCTGGCGTCAATCCTTGCCTTGCCCGCTCGCTTCAGATCGGCTGGGGTGGGCCAGGCGGCGATGACCTCCAAGACGGCGTCGTGCTCCAGCCAGGGCCCCACCACGGCCTCGAGGGCGGGGTGGATCTGGGTGTACAGGCCCCGGATCCGGTTAGCGCTCTGGTTGACCTGGCGGGCCAGGTCCAGGTCGAATCCCGTGAGCATCGACAAGGCGGCCGCGTCCTCGTCCGAGGCGCTGACGGCTCTCAGGGTGTGAGGCATGCTCCTGGCCGCGCCGGCGATGACGGCCGCGTCCTTCGCGTCGGTCTTGGCGCTGCCCGGCGTCAGGTCGGCGATGCGTCGCATCGACAGTCCGGGCAGGTAGCCCACGGTGATGCCCATGTCCTGGGCCACCGCCACGGCCAGGGCCCCGATGGTGGCGGGCTGGTCGACCACCACCAGCAGCCTCCCGTGGTCGGCCAGCTTCTCGTAAAGGGAACGCAGACGTGCCTCGTCGTTGGCAAGGGGCTTGTCGAGGACCTTCCGCCCGTCCCGGCTCAGGGCCGTGGCCCAGTGGTCCGTCTTGCCGACGCCCGGTGCCGATGAAGACCTCGATGCCCCTCGATATCCATCTCTCCTGCCGCCTCTCGGTCAAGTCGATACGGGGCCAGCCGGTGGACGACCGGTTCCGCACCCACGCCTGCGAAAGACCTCACACGCGGTGGGTCGTTCCCCTTATCAGCGCTCCCCAGCGTCCGGCTGCTGCGGGTGACAACACCCCCCGGATCATCTACGGACAGGGGCAAGACATCATGCCCACAGCAACTGGTCCAGCCCCGAACCACCCGGCACCACCAACAAGGTAACGGGCTCACAGCGCCGGTGGAGGCGACCGGTGCCCCCTGGTGCGCCAGACGCTGCTGGGTAGTGGAGCCGGCGGGTGACCTGGATCCGTGGCCGCGGGTGGTGAGCCAGTGGTTTCAGGCACCGGTCCTCGCGGTTCCTGCGGGCTGGCAGATTGCCTGCTTCAGGGCGACCGGGCACGAAACGCGGTGCCGCGTTCGGCTGCTGGTGGCCCAGCCGACGCCCCGGCGGCAGGTGCAGGCCCCTGTGACGAGGGCCGCGGTGGCCCAGCCCCGACCATGTCCGGACGTAGGTGAAGTCGACCACCCGCCGCTGGTTGGGGCGCCAGGCGGTCAAGGTCGCGGCGCGAGCAGGTCCCCTTGGGGGACTCGTGAGCACGCCGCGGGCCTGGTGGCGCGGATGCCGCGTCCTGGCCCGGCACCTGTCACAGCGAGAGCACGCATGCGACGAACCGGCCATGGCGCCGGGCCACCCGTGGCTGCCCGGGCACGGCGTTCATCAGCCGCCAGGTCCTTGCGGTGAGCCGACAGACCTGGCTGGTACGGCTCCTGCCCCAGGGCGGTGAACCCTGCCGACCCCGGTGCCGCGTCGCTTGAGTGACCTGGTGCTCGGCGCACGGCTGCGTGCGGCGCAGAAGGTGGACGGCGGCGGTCATTGAGACCCGAGTCCGCCCGCGACCCGGCGCGGACCCCCTGCTCCTGGTTGCGGGCCTCGACGCACCTGGCAGATCAGCGCCGCGGGCGGTGCGGGCACCCGCCGCGGTAGACAAGCCGACGCGCTCCTCAGGATCGCGCCCTCGCGCCGCAACCCACGGCTGGCGGCCACCGGGCTGGCGTACGCGCTCGGCGTCGCTGGTGCTTGTCCCAGGCCGCTCGCCTGCGCCCGGCCCTGGGCCTGGCGGACCCAGCCGCGCAGGGTCACAGGCGTTGACCCCGAGCCAGTCACCCACGCGCCCGCGGCAGCCCCGGGCCCTGGTGGGGTCGGTCAGGGCGTCCAGGCACAACCGGACCGCGCGCTCCCTAAGCTCCTGCGGGCACCTCCTTGGTGCTGGCATGGTCATCATCCTTGACCTGGAACCAGACCCACCACCACACCCAGGACGATCCACGCCGGCCTGTCGCGCCTCATGGACTGGCCCGCAAGGTCCTTGACTCCTGTCTTGGGGGTGGTGGTCTCGATCAGCTGGCCGTCGCTGTAGGCGTCGCCGTGAAAGTGGGTGTGCTCGGCCAGGTCGTAGGGTAGGGAGCCCTGGTCGTCTTGGAACCGATGATGAAGCCCAGTCCCGCCTTGTCCAGGGCAGTCAGGTTCGACAAGCTCATCGTGCCGGCGTCCGCAACCACGACCAGGCCTGCGGGCTCGATCAAGTGCGCGTCGAGAAGCTGCCGGACCATGGGGATGATGGTCCTGGTCTCGGCGTGGTCGCCCTCCCAGCAACCCACTTGCAGGGCAAGGCCGCTGCGGTCGACGAGCACGCCGACCGCGACCTGCGGGCCGACCCGCCGCTCCTTGAAGAAACCCACCTTGCGCAGGTCGTCCTCCTTGTCGGTCTCGAAATAGAGGGTGGTGACGTCGTACAACACGAGCGACAGGTCGCCGCCCGCGCTGACGTGGCAGCGCAGCGCGGCCTGGACCGACGCGCGCCACCCCTTGCCGGTGCAGCGCCGAAGGGAGCGCAAGAGCGTCCTGACGCTGAGCGGATCGATGCCGATCTCGGACACGACCCTGGGCACCCGCTCCTTGCTCGTGGGCTCCACCAGGCGCGCGAGCACCATCTGCCTCAAGCCCTCGTCGCCCTCAACCGCCGCGTCAAGCCCCAGCGCGCTCCACGCGTGCTCCAGGACCCGAACCAGCACGGCGCTGCGCGTGCTGCCCATCACGGCACCCCCAGGAGCCACACACGCGCCCGAGGCGCCCAGTGGCTCCAGGTCCAAACTCATCTGGCCCGCCTCGGCGACCTGGAGGGCCCTTGCCATCAGCACGGCCAGCTCAGCCTCGTCATGAGCCGATCCCAGGTGCCTGACCGTGCGTCGGCCACGGTCCTTGAAGACGACCTTGACCTTGACCGCCGTCGCCCCTGAGGACGTCACATACGTGTTGATCGAGGGCGTCAGCCGCTCGATCCTACGCACCCCGACATCAGTGCCCGAACCAGCCCAGACACCCGCACCAACCCAACGAAAAACAACCCCCCCCTCACGAACCCACCAAGCTGTCAGGAGTCAGGTCGAGGAGACGCGCGACCAGGCGCACCGTCTGCGTGAGAACGCCCTCATGGTCATCGGACGCGCTGAGCAGAAGGCCGAGGAGGACCGCGCCCGCTCCTCCCGGGCCATGGAGATCGCGCTGAGCTTCCTCACCTTCGTCGGCATGCCCCTGACTGTCTTCCTCGACGTGTGGACCAACTGGGAGGCCGTCAAGGGCGTCGGCAAGCGGTCCTCGACCCTCGCCGGGGTGAGCCTGCCGTGGGGTGCCATCCTGGTCCTGGGGGTCGTTGGCGCCGTGCTTATCGGGGGAGCGCTGTGGCGGGGTGCCCGCTGGTTGATCCGCAAGCGGCTGGACGGCTGAGGCGCCGGGACTCGGAGCGGAGGCCGCGCACGGGGGTGTCGATGCCGCGCACGGATCACCTGCGTGTGGGTGGATCACCTGCGTGTGGGCGGATCACGCGCGGGACGCCGTCGGGTGATCCATTGGCGCGTAGGTGATCCGCCCGCGGCCTGGTGATCCGACGGGGCGCGCGGACGGATCGCGCGTCCATTCGCCAGGCGCGAGCGGCGCCACCTCCTCCCCCCTGCCCACGCCCGGCGCGAACAGTGGCCCCGGGGGCAGCGCCCGCGCCCCGCCGTCGGCTAGCGTTCGCGGGGTCGGACGCAGAAGGGACCGGAATCCGTGAGCAAGACTGACCAGCCGCAGCAGGACCCCTGGAGCAGGGGGCGCACGAGCCCCAAGAGGACCGGCTCCGAGCGTCGCAAGCGCGGCGCGCTGGGTAACCCCCTCCTGTGGGCCGCCCCGGTCATCATGGTCGCCCTCATCGGGTGGATGCTGCTGACCTCCCTGAGCGGCTACCGCACCATTGACACCTCCGAGGGCCTCGCCATCCTGCGCAACAGCCCCGAGACCGTTGAGGCCGTCACCGTCATCGACGGCACCCAGCGCGTCGAGCTGGACCTCACGACGAGCTACACGAGCCAGCCCAACCGCACGGGCGAGACCGCCCGGGAGATGGGCAAGCGCGTCCAGTTCACCTTCACCGACGCCCAGGCCGACCAGGTCGCCCGCCTCGTCGAGTCCGCAGATCCCTCCGGCGGCTACAACTCCATCGTGCCCACCACCTCCTGGTGGTCCTACGTCGCCCAGCTCATCCTGCCGCTGGCGATCTTCTTCGCCGCCATGTGGTGGCTGCTGGGCCGCATGAACGGCGGCCGCGGCGGCGCCCTCGGCTTCGGCAAGTCCAAGGCGAAGATCGGCTCCAAGGAGATGCCGGACGTCACCTTCGACGACGTCGCCGGTGAGGACGAGGCCGTCGAGGAGCTCGAGGAGATCCGCGAGTTCCTCTCCGAGCCGGAGAAGTTCCAAGCGGTCGGCGCGAAGATCCCCAAGGGAGTCCTGCTCTACGGCCCTCCCGGCACCGGCAAGACCCTCCTGGCCCGGGCCGTCGCCGGCGAGGCGGGCGTGCCCTTCTTCTCCATGTCCGGCTCCGAGTTCGTCGAGATGTTCGTCGGCGTCGGCGCCTCGCGCGTGCGCGACCTGTTCGAGCAGGCCAAGGAGAACGCCCCTGCCATCATCTTCGTTGACGAGATCGACGCCGTCGGACGCCACCGCGGCTCGGGCATGGGCGGAGGCCACGACGAGCGCGAGCAGACCCTCAACCAGCTGCTCGTGGAGATGGACGGCTTCGACGCCACCACCAACGTCATCCTCATCGCCGCCACCAACCGGCCCGACGTCCTCGACCCCGCCCTCCTGCGCCCGGGCCGCTTCGACCGCCAGGTGAGCGTCGAGGCCCCGGACATGGGCGGGCGCGAGGCCATCCTGCGCGTGCACGCCAAGGGCAAGCCCATGACCCACGACGTTGACCTCGCCCTCGTCGCCAAGCGCACCCCCGGCTTCACCGGCGCCGACCTCGCCAACGTCCTCAACGAGGCGGCCCTGCTCACCGCCCGCTCCAACGCCCAGCTCATCGACAACCGCGCCCTGGACGAGGCCATCGACCGCGTCATCGCCGGCCCCCAGAAGCGCACCCGCGTGATGAACGAGCACGAGAAGGCCGTTACCGCCTACCACGAGGCCGGCCACGCCCTGTGCGCCGCCGCCGGCGCCTACTCGGACCCGGTGACGAAGGTGACGATCCTGCCGCGCGGCAAGGCCCTGGGCTACACGATGGTCATGCCCAGCGATGACAAGTACTCCACCACCCGCAACGAGCTCCTCGACCAGCTCGTCTACGCCATGGGCGGGCGCGCCGCCGAGGAGATCGTCTTCCGCGACCCCACCACCGGCGCCTCCAACGACATCGAGAAGGCCACCGCCACCGCTCGGAAGATGGTCACCGACTTCGGCATGACCCGCGCCGTGGGCGCCGTCAAGCTCGGCACCACCGAGAACGAGACCGTCCTGGGACTGTCCGCCACGAACCGCGACTTCTCCGAGGCGGTCGCCGCCACGGTCGACGACGAGGTCCGTGCCCTCATGGACGCCGCCTACCGCGAGGCCTGGGAGATCCTCACCCGCAACCGCGCCGTCCTGGAGGACCTGGCCACCCAGCTGCTGGACAAGGAGACCCTGCTCGAGAAGGACCTGGAGGCGATCTTCGCCCCGGTCGTCCGCCAGCCCGAGCGGCCCCTGTGGCACGGCGACGACTCCCTCGTCCTCGACGAGGAGATCGCCTCCGGCTCCTACTTCGCCGGCTCGCGGGTGCCGCGCCGCACCCGGCCGGCCGGCAGCGGCTCCTCCCAGAGCCAGCGGGAGCCCTCCGACGACGCGGCCGGCGCCGTCGTCCCGCCCGACGCCGACGCCCCCGCCGGGCAGGACGGCACCGCCGGGACCGGGGTCCTGTGATGGCCTACGACGCCGAGGGTGTGCGCCGGGCTGTTCGTGACCTGCTCGTCGCCATCGGAGAGGACCCGCTGCGCGACGGCCTGCGTGAGACCCCTGAGCGCATGGCCCGCGCCTACGCGGAGATGTTCTCCGGCCTGGGCCAGGACCCGGCCCGCCACGTGGAGAAGGTCTTCGACGTTGGTCACGAGGAGATGGTCCTCGTGCGCGACATCCCCATGTACTCCGTGTGCGAGCACCACCTGCTGCCCTTCCACGGCGTCGCCCACGTGGCCTACATCCCCGGCGAGGACGGCCGTGTCACCGGCCTGAGCAAGCTCGCGCGCCTCGTGGACGGCTACGCCCGCCGTCCCCAGGTGCAGGAGCGCCTGACCGCGCAGGTCGCCGACGCCATGGTCGAGCGCCTGGGAGTGCTGGGGGTCCTCGTGGTCGTCGAGGCCGAGCACCTGTGCATGTCCATGCGCGGGGTGCGCAAGCCCGGCTCCAACACGGTCACCTCCGCCGTGCGCGGCCAGCTGCGCAACGCGGCCACCCGCGCGGAGGCGATGAGTCTCATCCTCGGCCGCCGGTCCTGAGGCGGCGGCCTCACGGGCCGGGCGGTGCCCCTGAGCGGGGCCACCGCGTCACGGGGCCGTAGGCGTCCACGGCAGACAGCCCTTGCTCGTCGGCCACGGATGTCCACACAGCGGACATCATCTGCGCGGCCGCGTCTGGAGCACCGCGGCATGCGCCGAGTTCCGGGCGACGGCGCTGGTCCCCGCACCCGTGGGCCCGGTCATGTCCGCTGCGTGGACACCACGTGCCTTCGCACCCGGGGGACAACGGGCCCAGGCCATCCCCGCCGATCCCGGCTCGCCCCGGCCTGTCGCCCCGGCCTGTCGCCTCGGGCTCAGCCGGCCCCCAGCGGCACCGACAGCACCACCGTGAAGCGCCCACCCGCCGCGTCCACGGACATCACCCCGCCCAGGGCCTCCACCCGCCGTCGGGCGCCCTCCAGACCCAGGCCACTGGTGAGCGCCTGCGTCGCCTGACCGCCGTCGGCGGTGTTGGAGACCATTGCCTCAAGGCTCGCGCCGTCGGACTCCACCAGCACCCGAGCCGGCCCCGGTGCCGCGTACTTGCTCATATTCACCACGAGCTCGCTGAGCACCCGCACCAGCTGCTGGCGCACGCCCGGTGTGACCTCCTCGCGCTCCAGCGCCTCCAGCCCCGAGACCTCCAGCTCCACGCCGCGAGCCGCCAGGAGCGTGCGCGCCTCGGCAAGCACCTCGGACAGCGGCCGCGGCGCCGACGACGCCAGGACGTCGAGGCCCGCCCCGCCGGCCACCTGTCCCATGGCCCTGAGGCTGGAGCGCAGCTGCTCGACGGCCACGCGTACCGAGCCCGTCATCGCCGCGAGCTCGTCAGCCATGCTGTCCTGGGGGCCGGCCGACAGCCGGGCCTGCTCGGCGAGCATGACCGCGTGGGTGAGGTCGCGCACCACCGTGTCGTGCAGCTCGGAGACCACGAGCAGACGCTGGCGCTCCAAGTCCGCCTCGAAGCGGCGCGCACTGGCCTCGGTCTGCGCCCGCGGTGCCCGCAGCAGCTCGGCGACCACGAGGCAACCCGCTCCGAGCACGAGGACGTACATGTAGTAGTCGGTCAGGAAGCTCTGGAACCCGAGGGGGTGGTGGTCGGGGTAGAGCTCCCGCTGGGACGGGGCGATGACCCACAGGTAGGCGCCCAGCTCCTCAACGGCGCCGACCGCGACCGTCGCGTAGGCGGTCCCCCGGTGGAACCCCCGACTGACGAGGACGCAGGCGCACAGCCACGGCACGATCCCGGGCACCAGGAACACGGGGGTGCTCACGAGCATGTGGACGGCGGGCACGAGGACGAGGGACAGGCCGGCCGCCCCCAGCGGCCACACGGAGATGAGGGCGACGCAAGCCCCTCCGAGCAGCGCCGCGGCCGTGTCCGTGGCGGAGGGCGCCGTCGCCTGGATCAGTCCTGCGAGGGTGAGCGGCGCGGCGCAGGCCAGGCACAGCAGGTGGGTGCGGCGGGTGGGCGCCCAGACGGTGAAACGGCTGCGGGCCAGCGGACCAGTGGTCCTCGGTCGGCGTCGTTCCTCCCGTCCTGCGGGGGCGTGCTGCCCTGCGGGGGCCTTCCGGTCCCCGCAGCGCCGCCGTCCTGCGGGGGCCTTCTGCGACCCAGGTCCTGCCCCCGCGGTGAGCACCATCGTCGCCTCCTGATCGCTGATCGTTAGCATCCTGCCATGTCCTGTGCCGCCCAAGATGATGTCCGTGCGCGCCCCGTGAGGGTCGCCATCGTCGACGACGACGCCTTCGTGCTCACAGCCCTGCGCGGCTACCTCGGCGCGGATGAGCGGATCGAGGTCACCTCGACCTTCTCGCGCGCGGCCGACGCCCTGGCCTTCCTGCGACGGGTCCCCGTGGACGTCGTGCTCACCGACGTGCGCATGCCGGGGGTGGACGGGCTCGAGCTGCTGGCCCGAGCGCGCCAGGACCACCCGGGTCTGGCGGTCGTCGTCCTGACCTCCTTCGACGACGACCAGGCCATGCTCACCGCCCTGGCGGCCCAGGCCAACGGCTTCCTCCTCAAGGACGCCGCCCCCGAGGAGATCGTCCGGGCGGTGCTGGCCGCCGCCGAAGGGGGTACGACCATCTCCCCGTCCACGGCCTCCCGGCTGGTGGCGCACCACCTCAGGCCCACAACCGTCACCGGTCGTGAGGACCTCACGGGTGCCGAGCGTGAGGTCCTGACCCTGCTGTGTGAGGGCTACTCGAACGCTGAGATCGCTGAGCGCCTCGTCATTGCCGAGTCGACGGTCAAGACCCATGTCTCCAGCCTCATGAGGAAGTACGGGGCGTCGTCGCGGCTCAAGCTTGTTGTCGCCGTCCACCGGGAGCAGGACGGGCGGGGCTGAGGCCCGCCGTGCGGGGCGTGCTGAGGCTTCGACCCGGCGGGCACGGTACGGGGCTGGAGCAGCCTGCGGGTGGGCTTGCACGCTCATGTGAACGGGCCCTACGCGTAACCCTCGGGATTCCGCGGACCGGTGGCCAGTGTCTCGCAAATCCTGAGGCTCCCATGTGCGTGGCCAGTCGTCACGCACATGGGAGCCTCAGCAGCCGTTGTCCGCTGAGTGCTTGAACCGCGCGATACCAGCGAAAAACCTCGGTCCTAGAAGCCCGGCGCGTCACATGAGCGTGCGACCGTCGTCCAAGTTCTTCCGGGCGCGCCCGTAGCACCGCCCGGGCGGTGCTACGGGAGACCCTCGCGGAGCCCCCACGGTGGCACTCATGTGGTCCACATGGGAGCGCTCGCCGCTCAGTCGGTGGCCAGAGCCGTCACCGGGGCGACCGCTGCCGCCCGCGCCGCCGGCCGCAGCGCCGCCAGCAGCCCGACGACAGCCGAGGCCACCAGCACGCCGATCAGCTGCACCCACGGCAGCACCGCGCTGGCCTGCCCCATGAGCGCGATGACGCCGGCGTGTCCCAGGGCCACCCCCAGGACAAGCCCGATGAGCCCACCCAGGACGGTGGTCAACACGGCCTCGGTGAGGAACAGGGCCCGCACCTGGGAGCGGTCGGTCCCCGTGGCGCGCAGGACCCCGATCTCCCGGATACGCTCCAGGACGCCGACGTCGGTGGTGTTGGCCAGGCCGACCATGCTGATGATGACGGCCAGGCACAGGATCATCCCGATCTGCCGGATGGAGCGCCAGATCTGCTCGACGTAGAGCGACCGTCCGTCGGCGCCGCTGGAGACCAGCAGCCCGGTTCCGTGCAGCTGGTCGCGCACCGACTCGCCGGTGGCGGTTGCCGAGCCGTCGCCGCCGGTGCGGGCCCACAGGGACATCTCGGTCGGTGCGTCACCGGCGAGCCGCTGGGCGACGGCCGGGGTGATGACCGGGCCGAAACCGCTCTCCTGGACACGAGCGGTCAGTACCACCGAGCCTACCGGGCCGGTGAGGGTCACCGAGGTCCCGTCGGTGACCCCGTAGATGCCGCCCAGCACGAGCGTGGAGCCGTCCATCTGCTCCAGGCCGCGGTGGGAGCGGACCACCGGCGCGAGCGCCTGCGTGTCGATGCTGTGCACGGTGATGCCGCTGCTGCCGGAGGAGGAGGTCATCTCCAGACTGAGGGCGGGCACGGCCACGACCTGCTCGACGCCCTCGGTTGCCGAGACCTGGCCGATGACGGCCTCGGCGTCCTGCTCGGCGGTGATGCCGTCCACCCGCAGGTCGATGGGGCTGATGCCGGCCAGGTAGCTGGACATGGCGGCGTTGATCCCGGCGACGGCGGTCAGCAGCGTCGCCGCGACGACGACAGACACGAGCACGGAGCCCGTCGTGGCGGCCGCGCGACCGGGGTTGCGGGCGAGGTTGCGGCAGGCCAGGTGCAGGACCGGCAGCCGACGGGCCACCCCCAGGTGCTCGACGGCGGTGGTGGCGCCGACGACGATGAGCGGCAGCGCGACGAGCACACCGACCACGAGCACGCAGGCCCCGAGCGCCAGGACGCCCAGCATCCGGGTGCTGACCCCGAAGGCGAGGGCCGCCCCGCCGCCCCCGGCGACAACGAGCCCGAGGACGGCGGTCACTGCCCGGCGGCGGCTCAGTCGACGGTCGTCGGCAACCTTCCCGGTCAGGGCGATGAGCGGTGAGACACGGCCCGTCTGGAAGGCGGGACGCAGCGCCGCCGCCACCGTGGCGGCGGTGGACAGGACGATGGCCACAGCCAGGGACGTCCACGTGATCGTCAGGCGCGCGGCGCTCAGGCCGTCCACGAGCCCGAGGCGCGACAGCAGCATGGCGGCGCCCGCGCCGAGCCCGGTGCCCAGGACGGAGCCGACGAGGCCGGTCCCCAGGGCGGTGCGCAGCACGAGGCGGCGCACCTGGGCACGGCTGGCGCCGACGCAGCGCAGCAGGCCGGTCTGGCGGGTCTGGTACGCCACGAGGGTGCTGAAGGTCGCGGAGATGACGATGAGGGCGACGACGGCGCACACGGGGGACAGGAGGCGCAGCAGGTCCAGGGTGGCTGAGTTGATCGAGTTGACGTTCTGGGCGCGCAGGTAGGCGATCTCGTCTGCCGTGTACACCTTGGCGTCGTCGCCGAAGGCCCGGGAGACGGCCTCCATGACGGCCTGCGTGGACGCGCCGTCGTCGACGGTGAGGTACACCGCCACGGGGACCTCGGACAGGCCGAGCTCGGTCCACCCCTGCGGGGTCGTCATGATGTAGGAGTTCTGCGTGCCGAAACGCGTCATGGCGGCCGAGGGCTCAAGGACGCCGACGACGGAGACGGTCTGGGACTGCGTGTCGGCGCCGGGGTCGCAGGTCAGGGCGATGGCGTCCCCGACGCGGACGTTGTCGCTGACCGCGAGGGCGGGGGAGATGACGACCTCGCCCGGCGCGGAGGGCAGCCGCCCCTCGACGAGCCGCGGGCCGGCCGTCGTGTCGGAGCCCGCGTAGGAGCCGGCGTCGGTGGTCGGGGCGGCGAGGGCGGAGGCCCCGGGAGCGAGCAGCGCGAAGACGTGGGTGTCGTAGGCGGTGCCGGGACGGTCGATGTAGAGCAGCGCCTCCAGGTGGGTGCGCACCGAGGCGACGCCCTCGACGTCCTCGGCCCTGGTCCCGGCCTCGGCGGGCATCTCCTGACCGCGCGGTGCCAGCAGGACGAGGTCGGCGCCACCCACCGAGGCCCGGGCGGTGGCAGTGACCTGGGTGGTGAAGGATGTGGCAAGTATGAGGACGAAGGCGGTGAGCGCGGCGCCGAGTGCGACGGCGGTGAGTACCGCCAGCGTGTGGCGCAGGTCGAACAGGGAGGGCATCAGCGCAGCTCCTCGGTGTGGCGCCCGGACGGTGCCGCGCTCGTCGGGGTGGCCTGCGCGCCCGCCGCCGGGCCACCCGGGCGCAGGTGGCTCTCGGACACGATCCGTCCGTCACGCAGACGGATGACCCGGTCGGTCACCGCGGCCGCCTTCTCGTCGTGGGTGACCATGACGACCGTCTGCCCCAGCTCGGAGCACATGCGGGACAGGGCTCCCAGCAGTGAGGTGGCCGAGGCGGAGTCCAGGGCGCCGGTCGGCTCGTCGGCGAGGACGACCTCGGGGCGGCTGACGAGCGCCCGAGCGACGGCCACACGCTGCTGCTGGCCGCCGGAGAGCTCGGTGGGCCGGTGGGTGAGCCGGTCGGCGATGCCGAGGATGCCGATGACGGTGTCGTAACAGCCGGGCTCGGGGCGCCGGCGCGCCAGACGCAGCGGCAGGAGGATGTTCTCCTCGGCGGTGAGCGTGGGCAGCAGGTTGAAGGACTGGAAGATGAACCCGAGCTGCTCGCGGCGCACCGCCGTCAGTTCCTTGTCCTTCATGCCCGCCAGGTCCCGGCCGGCGATGAGGACGTGGCCGGAGGTGGGCCAGTCCAGGCCGGCCAGGCAGTGCAGCAGGGTGGACTTGCCTGAGCCGGAGGCGCCCATGACCGCCAGGAACTGCCCACGCGGGACGGTGAGGCTCACCCCGTCCAGGGCGTTGACGCGCGCCTCGCCCGTGCCGTACACCCTGCGCAGGTCCCGGGCCTCGATGACCGGGGCGTCCACGCCCGCGGCACCCCTGCCGGGTCGGTTATCGCCGTCTGCCGCGTGGCTGCGCGCGCCGGCGCGGCCGATGGCGGCGCGCCGGCCGGCGGCCTGCGCGTGAGCGCTGCCAGGACCGAGGGGTGACTGTCTCATGGTGATTCCTCCACACGCCCGGGTGCTTCCCGGGCTCTGAGTCGAGGCTATGAGCTCGTGCCACCGCAACGAATCCTCCGAAGGACGCGACCGCAAGCGCCGCCTCCGACCTTCGTAGGAGCCTGGGGAGATCGTCCCCCGCCGTGTGGAACGTGCCGATAGGCTGTGGCGGTGAGCGTTGACGTCAGGACCCCGGCTCCCCTGCCAGAGGAGCTGAGTGAGGCGGCCCGGGGTGGCCGCACCCTCGTGATGGGCATCGTCAACGTCACCCCCGACTCCTTCTCCGACGGCGGCCGCTGGGCCACCACCGAGGCGGCTGTCGCCCACGGCCTGGCCCTCATGAGCCAGGGGGCGGACCTGCTCGACGTCGGCGGGGAGTCCACCCGGCCCGGCTCGGTGCGGCTGAGCGCGCAGCAGGAGCAGGCCCGGGTGCTCGACGTCGTGCGCGAGCTGGTCGGCGCGGGCGTGCCCGTGAGCGTGGACACGATCCACGCCTCCACCGCTCGTGCGGTCGTGGAGGCGGGCGCCGTCATCGTCAACGACGTCTCCGGGGGGCTGGCGGACCCGCTCATGCACCGCCTCGTCGCCGAGACCGGAGTCGTCTATGTCTGCCAGCACTGGCGTGGCGACCCGGACACGATGGACCGGCTCACGCGCTATCCCGACGGCGTCCTTGCCGGTGTCGAGGCCGAGCTGCGCGAGCGCCTGGACGAGCTGTGCGCCGCCGGTGCCGCCCCCGAGCAGGTCGTCGTTGACCCCGGTCTCGGCTTCGCCAAGACCCACCCGCAGTCCTGGCAGCTGCTGGCCGCCACCGCCGCCCTGCGTGAGGACCTGGGACTGCCCGTCCTCGTGGGCGCCTCCCGCAAGCGCTTCCTTGCCGCCGCGCTGCCCGACGGCGCTGGTCCGCTCGAGCGCGACGCCGCCACCACCGCCACCACCGCCCTGGCCGCTGCGGCCGGCGCCTGGGCCGTGAGAGTCCACGAGGTCCCGTCCAACCGGGACGCCGTCAGAACCGCTCGCCTCTGGAAGGAACCACGATGAGCACCTCCTCCACCCCGGTTGACAGGATCCGCCTGAGCGGCCTGTCCGCCCGCGGCTACCACGGTGTCCTGGACTCCGAGCGCGAGGAGGGCCAGCTCTTCGTCGCCGATGTCGTCCTGGGCCTGGGTGCTCGGGGGACCTCCGTCGCCGCTGCCAGCGACTGCCTCGACGACGCCGTCGACTACGCCGAGGTGGCCTCCGCCGTCGTCGCCGTCCTCGAGGGTGAGCCCGTCAACCTCATCGAGACCCTGGCCGCCCGTGTGGTGGACGTGGTCCTCGGCTTCACGGGCGTGCAGGAGGTCGAGGTCACGATCCACAAGCCCCAGGCGCCGGTCCCCGTTGCCTTCGAGGACGTGACGGTGACGATCACGCGCACGGTGCGTGACGTCGTCGCTCGTGCTGAGGGACGTTCCGACGCCGACGCCCACCTTCCGGCGTGGACAGCCGACGCGGGTGCTTGCGCGGCCCCGCCGGAGCTGGCCGTGGAGCCTGCTGTGGCCCTGGCCGTGGAGGACCTGACGGCCGGGCAGCCGGTCTCAGAGCCGGTGGTGGAGCCCGCTGGGGGCCCGCTTGCCGACGGCGGGTGGGCCGAGGAGGCTGGCGCGTCCGTGGACGAGGCGGCTGCGGGCACGGTGGAGCAGGCCGGCGAGCCGGTGGTGGCGCCGGCTCCCGACGCGGCGCAGGACCTTGCCCCCGGTGACGCTGCTCTGAGCCCGGTCCCCGACCCCGTCGAGGCGCAGTCGGACCTGGCCTCTGGCCTGGAGGCGGCCCCTGGCCTGGAGACGGCGGCCGGGCTGGGCGCTGGAACGGTCCTGGGTGCTGGCGCCGGGCTGGGCGCTGTGGAGGCGGCCGCCGGGCTGGGGGCCGCGCCCCTGGGGGCCGGTGCCGCGGACGCGCTCGGTGCCGCCGAGGCGGAGGCCGGGCAGGCCGCACCCGCCGGGTTCTGCGTGCCGGTGCAGCCCGCCGAGAGCGTCGCCCCGCTGCCCCCCGAGCCCGTTACGGCGCCAGCCGCGCAGCCCGCTCCGCCCGCCGCCGTGTCCGCGCAGTCCCCGGTCGAGGCCCCCGCTGCCGTGGACCCGCTCGACCTGCGTCCGCAGACTCCTGCCCAGGTGGTCCTCGCCCTGGGGGCCAACGTCGGCAAGGTCGTGCCCACCCTGCGCACGGCGGTCCGCACCCTCAGCTCCATGGAGGGCCTGACCGTCACCACCGTCGCGCCGCTGGCCCGAACCACTGCGGTCACGCTTCCCGGGGCGCAGCCTCAGCCCGACTACCTCAACACGGTCCTGCTGGCCACCACGACGATGACCCCGCGCGAGCTGCTCGAGGTGTGCCAGGACCTCGAGGCCGCTGCCGGGCGGGTGCGCACCGCTCCCTGGGGCCCGCGCACCCTCGACATCGACCTCATCTCCTTCGAGGGCGTCACCTCAGATGACCCTGTCCTCGCCCTGCCGCACCCGCGGGCCGCCGAGCGGGCCTTCGTCCTCGTGCCCTGGTCCACCGCTGACCCCTTCGCCGAGCTGAGCGGGCACAGCGTCGCCGCACTGGCTGAGGCCGCCCCGGACCGCGAGGGTCTGCGTTGGCTCGCTCTCGACTGGCTCGACTCCGACCGGCTCCCGACACTGCCGACCGGCCAGTACGTGGTGCCTCCCACAGACGACCAGCTCCCGGACCCGGAGGAGGCTCCGGTCCCCGAGGCGCCTGCCGCCGCCCCTCAGGCCCCGGCAGCCCCGCAGGTTCCGGCAGAGCCGGTGTCATGGGAGGAAGCCCCGGCTGCTGCTGCCCAGGCCCTCTCCGAACCGGCTGCTCATCCGGAGCCGGAGATCCAACCGGACCCGTTTGCTCAGCCGGAGCCGGTGTCATGGGAGGAAGCCCCGGCTGCTCAGCCGGAGCCGGGGATCCCGGCCGAGCCCGTCCTGCCGCCGGCAGCGGCCCCTGAGGACGGCTGGGCCGCCCCCATGGGCTGGGATGACGTCATCGGCGGGAACCGCTCCTGATGCGCCGCACGCGCTGGACCGGTCTCCTCGCGTGCTACGCCGTCGCCACGGTCCTGACCTGGACGGCGCTCGACCTGGTCCTGCGGCACCGGGGCTGGACCCCCGTCATCACGCCCTGGACCGCTCTCGTCGCCCTGCTCGTCAGCGCGGTCGTCCTCACCTGCGGCCTAGCCGTCAGGCGGCTGCGCGCGCGTGAGCGCACCTGGATGACGCCTACCGGCGCCGCCGTGACGGCCGCCGCCGCGCAGGCCTCGAGCGTCGTCGGAGTGCTTCTGGCCGGCGTCTACACCGGCCAGCTCGTCCTCGCCCTCGTCGGCCACGGCTCACCCGCGGCGACCGCCGCCGCCTGGACCTCGGCCACCTGTCTCATCGCCTGCGCGGTGTGGACCGGAGTCGGCCTGCTCGTCGAGCACTGGTGTGCCATCGACCTCACCGACGACGACGGCGACGACCCCGCCCCGGGCGCTCCGCGGGACGGTGCCCCCGCCTGAGCCGCACCAGCGGCCCCGCCCGTCAGCCACCCCACAGACCCGGGCAGGCCGTCGGATGACGCCGTCGTCACCCGCTGCCCGCTCACAGGAGGGGCTCATTCCTGACGGAGCCGCCAGCTATGGTGAGGCCGTCTCGCCCCCCCAGCAGGAGCCCGTCATGAGCACCCCCAGCCCCGCGCCGGCTGATCCCTTCGCGCCCGAGGGCGTGCAGTTCCGTCCCGTCTCGCCCCGCCTGGCCACCGCCCGGCTCATCGTGAGCCTGGCCGTCAACGTCCTTCTCGCCGTGGGCCTCGCCGTGCCCGCGGTCATCCACAGCCCCTGGTGGTGGACCGGCGGCGCCGTCCTGGCCGTCCTGAGCTTGTGGGAGATGTGGTTCGTGCCCCGGCAGGTCCATGCCATGGGCTACGCCCTCGGCGAGGACCACCTCCTGTGGCGCAAGGGCATCATGTTCCGCCAGATGAACATCATCCCCTACGGGCGCATGCAGCTCGTTGACACCTCCCAGGGACCTCTTGCCCGTCACTTCGGCATGGCAGAGGTCAGGCTTCACACGGCCGCCGCCAGCACTGACGCCACGATCAACGGCCTGCCCGTTGAGGAGGCCGAGCACCTGCGCCGGATCCTGTCCGAGCGCGGCGAGCAGAGGATGGCGGGGCTGTGAGCGCACCCGGCGCCTCGGCCGAGCGGCGCATCAGCCTGCCTCCCGACGTCGAGTGGCGACGCATGCACCCCATCACCCCGTTGCTCGAGGGGTGGAAGGTCATCACCGCCGTCCTCGTCTTCGCCACCATCCAGAACGGCGATGACGTGCTCGCCCTTGTCCAGGCGGTCCGCGAGCACGGCTTCAGCCTCCAGCACGGCCTCGTGCGCTGGGCGGTGGTGAGCGTGCCCACCGTGCTGCTCCTCGTGGGCGCGTACCTCGCCCTGGCCTGGCGCGCCAAGACCTTCGCCATCAACGGCGACGGTGTCTACCTGCGCACCGGCATCCTCATGAGACAGCTGCGCACCGCGCGCCTTCCTCGAATCCAGGCCGTTGACGTCGTGCACCCCCTCCTCGGTCGGGTGCTTGGGCTCGGCCAGCTCACCGTCGAGGTCGTGGGCGGCACCGACTCGCGCGTCGTCATCGGCTACCTGGCCACCAGCGACCTCATCGCCCTGCGCGACCGGGTCCTCGACCTCGCCGCGGGCGCCCGCACCACGCCCGGTGCCGCCAACGTCGGTGCCGCTGGCGTCCCCGACCTCGGCCATCCGGTGCGTCCGGGAGCCGCTCACGAGGGCCATGACCCGCTCGGGCTGGAGGAGCCGTCCGCGCCCCTGCCCGCCAGACGCCTGGCCGGAGCCGAGGAGACCCCTCTCTACACCGTCGAGACCCGCACCCTCATCGGCTCCCTGCTGCGCTCCGGAATGACGCTCACCGCCCTGCTCGTCGTCGTGGCCGTCGTCGGCATCGTCATCGTGGTGCCCCTGGCCCTGACCGGTTCGCTCATCGCACCGGACCAGGGCGTCCTGGGACTGCTCAGAGTGACACTGACCATCCTCGCCTGGCCCCTCATCTTCCTGTCCCTCGCCTGGGGCCGGTTCGCGAACGGCTGGGGCTTCCGCGCCGCCGCCACCCCGGCCGGCATCCGCATGCGCTTCGGCCTGACCTCTGACACCTCGACGACGCTTCCGCCCGGGCGAGTCCACGCCGTCGGCCTCCAGCAGGGCCTGTTGTGGCGGGGCAAGGACTGGTGGCGCGTGACCGCGACCGTGGCCGGGCGCGAGGACGCCGACGTCGGCTCCGGCGGCCGCGTCGAGGAGAACGCGGCGAATGTCCTGCTGCCCGTCGGGGACCGAGACACCGCCTTGCGGGCGCTGTGGCTCGTGGTCCCAGACCTGGGCGTGAGCGACCCTGACGCCCTGCTCGACGCCTCCCTGTCCGGCCAGGACGACGACGGCGTCATCGACCCCGTCGCCCCCATCGGCTCGGCGGGACGCGGTTTCGTGCGTGTGCCGCGCCGGGCACACCTGTTCGACTGGCTCAGCTGGCACCGCAATGCCGTGGCCCTGACCGGCACCTGCGTCATCCTGCGGCTGGGCCGCTTCCAACGCAGCGTGAGCGTCATCCCCTACGAGCGCATCCAGTCGGTGCACGTGGCACAGGGGCCGGTGGCCCGGCGCTGCGACCTGGCCGAGCTGCGCCTGGACCTCGTGCACACGGGCACGGCCGTCTCCAAGATCGCCAACCTGGACGCCGCACAGGCCGGAGAGCTCGCTGCCGTCATCGCGCAGCGCGCCCTGCTCCGGCGCAGCGCAGAGTCGCTCGACCGCTGGCTCGCCCGCGCGGAGGGCGCCCCGTCCCTGTGAGAGCACCGGAATCGGCGTGAGAGCATCGGTGCTGTGAGCAGCACACCACCAGGGCGCCTTGGCGTCGGCATCATCTCCGCCGGCCGAGTCGGCGCCGTCCTCGGCTCCGCCCTGCGCGCCGTCGAGCACCAGGTCGTCGGCGTCCACGCCGTCAGCGAGGCCTCGCGCGAGCGCGCCGAGATGCTCCTGCCGGGCGTGCCCGTCCTTGAGGTCGAGGAGATCGTGCGGCGCGCCGAGCTCGTGCTGCTGGCCGTGCCTGACGACGCGCTCGAGGGCCTCGTCCAGGGGCTCGCCGACCTCGGCGCCTGGCAGATGGGGCAGATCGTCGTCCACACCTGCGGTGCCCACGGCAC
This sequence comes from Actinomyces sp. W5033, assembly GCF_051303165.1. NCBI lineage: Bacteria > Bacillati > Actinomycetota > Actinomycetes > Actinomycetales > Actinomycetaceae > Actinomyces > Actinomyces sp. W5033. The sequence goes on from NZ_JBPPGD010000015.1 coordinate 19,466, forward strand.
CGGCGTGCTCGCCCCTGCCCAGGCCGCAGGCGCCATCCCCATCGCCCTGCACCCCGCCATGACCTTCTCCGGCTGGTCCACCGACCTCGCCCGCCTGGTCGGCTGCCCCATGGCCGTGACCGCCCCCGCCGCCTTCCTGCCGGTGGGCCAGGCGCTGGCCATCGAGCTCGGCGGCCAGCCCTTCGTGCTGGACGAGGCGGCCCGCCCTGCCTACCACGCCGCCCTCGCCCACGGTGCCAACCACCTCGTCACCCTTGTGGGCCAGGCTGCGCGCGCCCTGGCGGCAGCCGGCGTCGCCGACCCCGAGGCGACCCTGGCGCCACTGCTCACCGCCGCCCTCGACCGGGCCCTGCACGAGGGTGCCGACCACGCGCTCACCGGCCCGGTCGCCCGCGGCGACGCCGGGACCCTCACCCGCCACCTGGCGGCCCTCGACGCGCTGCGCGACAAGCAGGGGCGTGCTCTGACCGACGTCGTCGCCACCTACCGGGCCCTGGCCCAGGCCACGGTCCAGCACCGCCTGGAGACCGGAGACCTGAGCGAGGAGCAGGCGGAGCGCATGCGCCAGGCCCTGGGGCCGCAGACTGACGCACTAGCCTGAGCCCATGACCCCCACCCCCCACCACGCCGCCCCCGTGCTCGCCCGTACCCGCGAGGAGCTGGCCGCTGCCCTCGGCCACGACACCGCTGCCCGTGCAGTGGTCATGACCATGGGAGCCCTCCACCAGGGGCACTTCGACCTCGTCGCCGAGGCCGCGCGCCGCGTGGGAGCCGATGGCACCGTCGTCGTCACCATCTTCGTCAACCCCCTCCAGTTCGCTGCCGAGGAGGACCTCGACACCTACCCCCGCTCCCTGGAGGCTGACGTCGCCGGCATCGATGCCACCCTCACCCGGGCGGACGGCACCTCGAGGGTCGGCCGCCTCGTCGTCTTCGCCCCCACGCCCGAGGTCATGTACCCAGACGGTGAGCCCTCAGTCCGCCTCGACCCGGGGCCCGCCGCCACCGTCCTCGAGGGCCGTACCCGTCCCACCCACTTCGCGGGCGTCCTGCAGGTGGTCCTCACCCTCATGCACCTGACCCAGCCACGCTGGGCCCTGTTCGGGCGCAAGGACGCCCAGCAGCTGGCCATCGTCTCCTCCATGGTGCGTGACCTCGCCGTGCCCGTCGAGATCGTCCCCGTGGGGATCCGCCGGGAGGAGGACGGGCTCGCCATGAGCTCGCGCAACGCCTACCTCAGCGCCGAGCAGCGCCAGCAGGCTCTCGCCCTGTCGCGCTGCCTGGCGGCCGGCCGTGAGGCAGCGGCCGCGGGGGCCGACGCCGCAGGCGTGCGCGCCGCCGCGGCCGACCTGCTCTCCGCCGCCCCCGGCGTCGAGGTGGACTACGTCGCGGTCGTCGATCCGCTGTCCTTCGCCGACAGGGCCGGTGCCGGGCTGGGTCTGCCCCCGGCCGACGGGGACGAGGCCGTCGCGACCGGCGGCGAGGTGCTGCTGGCGGTCGCCGCTCGGCTCGGTACCACGCGTCTGATCGACAACGCGCTGCTCACCCTGGGCTGAGCGGCGGGGCGCGGGCACCGGGCTCCGCTTGGCGCCCGCGACCGCTGTCGAGTCGGTCACCTCTGCTTCATTGGGGTGGCCGGGGCGCATAGCCTGGGCTGCGATGAGTACCCGCATGCGGACGATGATGACGTCCAAGATCCACCGCGCCACCGTGACTCAGGCCGACCTCGACTACGTCGGCTCGATCACCGTGGACGCGGACCTGCTGGACGCCGCCGACCTCCTGCCTGGCGAGCGTGTGGACATCGCGGACTGCACCAACGGCAACCGCCTGTCCACCTACGTCATCCCCGGAGAGCGTGGCCGCGGCGAGATCTGCATCAATGGCGCCGCCGCCCACCTCGTGAGCCCCGGTGACGTCGTCATCCTCATCGCCTACTCCCAGATGAGCGAGGACGAGGCCCGCACCTACGTCCCGCACGTCGTCTTCGTGGACGAGGGCAACCGCGTCCTGGACCTGTCCTCCGACCCGGGCCAGCTGCCGGACGAGGGTCTGGGCGCTGACGTGGCCCGCATGCGCGGCCTGCGCCCCTCCGGCACCGCCTTCGCTGAGGCGCGCAGCTGACCTCAGTCGCGGGGAGCGGGCGGCGCGCCTCAGTGAGGCGCCTCGGTGGGGGCGCGGGCTGGAGGACGCACGCTCATGTGACAGGCCGTCGCGGCAGCACGGGGTTCCTGCCGTGAGGAGATAGGCTCCCATGTGCGTGTATGACAGCGACGCACATGGGAACCTGAGACTACAACGCGGCGTGATCGATTTTCCGCATGATTCCGCCGTCGCTCGGCAGAGCGAGCCGGCACGAGCGTGCGGCGCCGAGCAGGGCACGGCTCACGGCGCGTTGGATGAACCGCTCCCCTCGTGCCACATCCGCCGCGGAGAGCCTCATGGGCACGTACCCAGCGGCCAGCGCGCGCTGGTCCCGGCACCGGTCCTTCTCGAACTGCTCGAGTGAGGAGTGGAACTCGTAACCGTCGCTCTCCACGATGAGCCAGCCCTCGACCAGCAGATCGGTCTCCCCGATACCCTCGATAACCGGCGCCACCTCGACCAGCAGCCCCAGCGACCGCAGCGCCAGCCGGGTCCGGGTCTCCAGCGGCGAACGACATCCCGGCTCCGCCATCGCCAGACGCCGGCGTGCCGTCACCGAGTAGCGTCCCGTAAGCAGCTCGGCAACCTCCTCCTTGGTGGTGTCCCTGCGGTTGAGGGCAGCATCAGCGATCGTCACCGCGTCCAAGGCGTTGAGGCACGTGAGCGCGCAGGCCACCACCTCGGCGGGGTGGACCAGGGGAAGGCCGTCAACGGTCACCGGGGTGATGGTCGTTTTCCGGTGGATGAGGACATCCGTGGTCGGCCGGGTGGCGCTGGAGCGAATTCCGCGGTCGCGGGGCACGACGATGTGGGTCCGCTGGTCGGTGCTCCAGGTGGGGTACCCCAGTGCCTGTGCCGCCGTCAGGCAGGTCAGGTGGGCGCGAAAGTGACGAGCCCGAACGACGTGGGCGCTGGTTCCCGGGATGACGACGAAGCCGGGGGCGCGCTGATGGAGCACACCTGCGTCCACCGCGGTCCTCAGCAGCGCACGGTCGTGGTGGTTGTGGGCCACCTCGTCGATGTGGGCGGCCCCGTGCAGAGTGTCGATGCGGGCGGTCAGGGCAGTCATCTCAGGCTCCATACCGTCAAGGATTCCTGGCGGCCCCCTGCGCGCCCGTGAGTTATCCACAGGCGCGGCCGATCCCTCGGACAGTCACAGGCAGGCGCCCCGGCAGGCGTGGCCGGGCACCTGGGCCCACGGGCGGCACGCGGCTGGGCGTGAGGCGAGGTGCCCGTGGCGGCCGGTGTGGGCACCTCCTTCCGCGGGTGGGTGGCGGTGGTGGTCCCGGTACACTCGCGCGCGTGACTGACGCGAAGCAGACCCCAGCCCCCGAGCCAGCCGACACCGCGGGGCAGACCGTGAGGCAGCCGCAGGTGGCGCCGGGCCCCGGCGAGCAGTTCGAGGTCCGCGCCGCCAAGCGCGAGAGGCTCAAGGCCGAGGGCTGGGAGCCCTACCCGGTCACCGTGCCCGTCACCACGACGATCGCCGCTGTGCGCCGGCGTTACGAGGGCCTTGAGGCCGGTGTCGAGACCGAGGACGTCGTCGGTGTCGCCGGGCGCGTCGTCTTCCTGCGCAACACGGGCAAGCTGTGCTTCGTCACCCTGCAGGACGGGGCTGGTGCCACCCTACAGGCGATGGTCTCCGCCAAGAACCTTCCGGGCCAGGGGCACACGAGCCTGGCATCCTTCAAGTCCGACGTTGACCTGGGCGACCACCTCTTCGTCCACGGCCACGTCGGTGCCTCGCGCCGCGGCGAGCTGAGCGTCTTCGCCGAGACCGTCCTCGTGGACGGTGCTGCCCCCGAGGACCTGCCCGGGCTCGGTGACGAGGCCGTCGCCACCCCTGCCTGGCGGATCGCGTCCAAGGCCCTGCGCCCCTTGCCCAAGACATGGACCAACGAGGCAGGCGAGGCCGTGACCCTCTCCGAGGACAACCGCGTGCGCCGCCGCGAGCTCGACCTGCTCACCCGCCCGGCCGCCCGCGACATGGTGCGCACCCGCGCCGCCGTCGTGCGCTCCATCCGTGAGAACTTCCACCGCCGTGACTACCTCGAGCTTGAGACCCCGATGCTCCAGGTCATCCACGGCGGTGCGGCGGCGCGTCCCTTCGTCACGCACATGAACGCGTATGACATGGACCTGTACCTGCGTATCGCCACCGAGATCTACCTCAAGCGGGCCGTCGTGGGGGGCGTGGACCGGGTCTTCGAGATCAACCGCAACTTCCGCAACGAGGGGGCGGACTCCTCCCACTCGCCGGAGTTCGCCGCCCTGGAGGCCTACGAGGCCTACTCCGACTACAACGGCATGGCCGAGCTCACCCGCAACCTCATCCAGCAGGCCGCGCGCGACGCCTTCGACCTCGCCGAGGGTGAGGAGGTCGTCACCCTGGCTGACGGCACCGAGTACGACCTGTCGGGCGAGTGGGACCGGATCGATCTGTACACCTCCGTCTCCGAGGCGGTCGGCGAGGAGATCACCGTGGACACCCCGCGTGAGGCTCTTGTGCGCATCGCCGAGAAGCTCGAGCTCGAGGTGGACGACTACGCGGTGGCCGGCAAGATCGTCGAGGACGTCTTCGAGGTCACCGTAGGGGACCGGCTGTGGTCTCCGACCTTCGTCTACGACTTCCCGGAGGACACCTCCCCGCTGACCCGCTACCACCGCTCCCGCCCGGGCCTGACGGAGAAGTGGGACCTGTACGTGCGAGGCTTCGAGCTGGGCACCGCCTACTCCGAGCTGGCGGACCCGGTGGTCCAGCGCGAGCGCTTCGTCGCCCAGTCGCTGGCGGCCGCCAACGGGGACCCGGAGGCCATGGTCGTCGATGAGGACTTCCTCGTGGCCATGGAGCAGGGCTTCCCGCCCTGCGGAGGCATGGGCATGGGTATCGACCGCCTCCTCATGGCCCTGACCGGCCAGGGCATCCGCGAGACGATCACCTTCCCTCTCGTCAAGCGCTCCTGACCGGTACTCGACGGCACGTGGACGGTGGTGGGGGGGGGGGGGGGGGGGGGAAAGCAACAACGAACCACTAGTCGGAACTCACCAGACCG
>NZ_JBPPGD010000015.1:24673-36073 GCF_051303165.1 Actinomyces sp. W5033
TCCTGACCGGTACTCGACGGCACGTGGACGGTGGTGGCGAGCCCATGACAGGCTCACCACCACCGTCCATCCGTGAGTCAGCGTCGCTCACGTCGCGGCAGGACCCGGCCCGCCGCGGTGCCGACGGCTTCGGCTCTCAACGAGCTCATTGAGGTACCAGGCCGCCGGGCCGGCGACCTGGACGGTGAGGAGGAGGAAGGCCCACAGGGCCCGCTGCCAGACGGGGCGGTCCGTCCTGCGGATCTCGATGAACAGGGCCCGTAGCGTGATCCAGAGGTAGAGGGCCACGAGGATGAGTGCTCCGACTCGCAGGAAGATCCCGCCGGTGTCGATGTCCATGACCTTGGGCCTCTCACTCACCAGTAGACTGCTCAACCCACTCAGCGTACTCGTGCTGTGCGCGCTCAGGGCCGTGGCTGGAGTCGTCGCCTGCTGGTGGGAGGGGCGGGCGCTCACGCGCACGCAGTTGTCGCGAGCCGGCGCGGTCTGAGCCGACCGCCCTGCAACCTCCTCAACCTCCTCCCGGTGGCGTCACCACCGGCAGGCCGCACGCTCATGTGACGAGGAGGCGCGAACGAGCCGCATGATCTCGCGGAACTCGCGTGGGCTGCCTCAGAGGCTCGCGGCTCCCATGTGCGTGGGTGTCACACACGCACATGGGAGCATGCCATGCCATTGTGAAGCTCGTGCGCGCACCGCGCACTACCAGCGAAATACCCGGATCGCCAGCACTGCCTGGGCGTCATGAGCGTGCGACCGCACGCTGTCGCGGGTCGATGCCCCCCCGTCACCACCGCGCACACGGTCCGGGCCGCACCTGGGCTGCCGCCGGGCCGCCTGTGCGCCGTGACGGGGTCAGCCGGGCGAGGCGATGACGCGGGTGATGACCGTCTCGCACTCGCGTCGCGAGACCGGGCGGCAGCCCTGAGCCACCCAGCGGTTGATCTTGCCCCGCTCGGAGCAGGCCAGGCGCAGGCCTCGCGTGAGCAGTACCGCTAGCGGCTTGCGGTGCTCGGACAGGTCCCGGTGCAGGCGGAACCACCAGGTCTGCACCCGCGGGCGGCGCAGCACGAGTGCGTCCGCGAGCAGGCCCTCGGCCCGGCAGCGCCCGACGAGCTCGGCGGCGAAGATCCCCTCGGCGACGAAGACCGGGGCTTGACCGATATCGAGCTCCCGGTGCCCGAGGGTCGTGTTGTCCGCCAGCGAGTAGGTGGGAACCCGGGTGGCTCCGGTGGTGCACAGCTCTCGGACCGCCGTCATGGCCCGCTCTGCGTCCCACGAGGCCGGGTGGTCCCAGTCGATGCGTGTCATGGCCTCGTCGGCGCTCAGGCCGTCGGCGCCTGAGACGGTGCCATCGAGCAGGGGCATGCCCGGCTCACAGCCGTCGCGGTAGAACTCGTCGAGGTTGAGCCGCCTGGCACCGACCCGGCGCAACAGGGAGGTCTTGCCGGAGCCGGAGGGACCGGCGAGGAGGATGACGCGGGCGCTCACAGGGCCCCAGCCTACGAGAGCGCCCGCGTCACCACCGCTCGTTCACCCCTCGGCCAGGGCCCGCATCCGCCGACGAGCCCCCTGCTCGCGCAGCAGCCGCAGCTCCTCGAGGTAGGTCGAGCGGAAGCGCTCGTCCTCGGCGAGGTCGCCGAAGACCGTGGCGTTGCGGATGAAGGCGAGCTCGCCGTCAGCGTCGCCCTGCTGGGCCGCCGCCTCCTGGGCCTCGGCCAGCGGTCGCAGGTCGTCCACCTGCTCGATCACGCCGCCCGCCTCGTCAACGCCGAGGACGCCCAGCGACCAGGCGGCGCACAAGGCGGCGGCCAGCCGCACGGACCCCGCCCGGGCGAGGTTGTCCCAGACGGTGCCCAGGACGAACTTCGGCATCCCGGAGGGGGCGAAGAAGGCCAGACGGGAGAGCGTGTCCGCGACGGCCGTGTTCGTGAAGCGCTCGAAGAGAGTGTCGGTGTACTCGTCAAGGTCGATGCCTGCCACCGGCAGCAGGCAGGGGCGCGCCTCACGGGCGAGGAAGGCGCGGGTGACGGCAGCGATGTCCGGGTCCGCGGCGGCCTCGTGCGCGTAGGTCATGCCCAGCAGCCGCCCCCAGTGGCCCAGCCACTGGTGGGAGGCGTTGAGCAGGCGCAGCTTCATGAGCTCGTAGGGCACGACGTCCTCAACGAGCTGGACGCCGACCTCCTCCAGGGGCGGGCGCCCCGCGCAGAAGGTGTCCTCCAGAACCCACTGGGTGAAGGGCTCGGCCACCACGGGCCAGGCGTCGCGCGCCCCGAGCTCGGCCGCGATCTGCTCCACCTCCTCGGGTGTGGTGCGCGGGGTGATGCGGTCAACCATCGAGTTGGGGAAGGCGACCTGGGCTGCGATCCACTCGGCGAGCTCCGGGTCGCTCATGCGGGCCTGGGTGACGACGGCGGTGCGTGCCGCCCGTCCGTTGCCCGGCAGGTTGTCGCAGCTCATCACCGTGAAGGGCGCGGTGCCGGCCTCACGGCGCAGCCGCAGGGCCTCGACGATGTAGCCGAAGGCGGTCTCGGGCTCGCTCGGGTGCTGGGCGTCGTGGACGGCGCCGGGGTCGTCGGTGCGGTAGGCGCCGGTGGCGTCGTCGATGTTGTAGCCGCCCTCGGTGACGGTCAGCGAGACGATCCGCGTGCTCGGTGCCGTAAGGATCTCCAGGACGCCGGCGCGCTCCTCCGGGGCGAAGCGGTAGTCGTGGATCGAGCCGATGATGCTGTGCTCGCGCCGCCCGTCGGGGTGCTTGAGGGTGAGGGAGTACAGGTGGTCCTGCCCGCTCAGGGCGTCGCGCATGGCGGCGTCCTGCGGCAGGAGCCCGACGCCGCACTCCGCCCAGTCCAGGGCGAGACCCTGGCGCATGAGCCGGTCGAGGTACATCGCCTGGTGCGCGCGGTGGAAACTGCCCACACCCAGGTGGACGATGCCGGTGCGCAGCGCCGAGCGGTCGTAGGAGGGGACGAGGGGGGAGGTGGTCAAGGAGGCGGTCATGGGATCTTCTTTCTCGTGTCGTCGCGACGGCAGGGTCGGGTGTGGTCAGCCACCCGTCCTCGGTGACGCCGTTGGCGCCGATGAAGGCCAGATCCGGTTCCATCGTGCCGAGCATGCGCTGGGCCCAGTGATCGACGACGCCGAAGGTCCCGCCCCGCAGGCGGCCTCCGACGGCGTAGACGGTGAGCTTCGGCGCCGCGACCATCTCCATGGCCGTGGGCAGGGCGGTGGTGACGACGGTCAGTGGGCGGTCGGTGGGCAGGGCGCGTCCGATGAGCAGAGGCAGGTAGCCCTCGTCGATGATGATCGTCTTGGCCTGGCCGATGCGGGTGACGGCCTCGGCCGCGATCCGCAGCTTCTCCTGCGTCGAGTGCTCGGCCCTCATCCGCTGGTGGGTCTCGAAGGATCCGGAGTCCACGGCGCGGATCGTCCCGTAGGCGCGCACCACCTGTCCGGTCTCCTCCAGGCGCCGCAGGTCCCGGCGGATCGTCTCGGGGGACACTCCGAAGCGCTGCGTCAGGTCGGAGACGGCCAGCGTGCCGCGCTCGCGGACCAGGGACACGATGCCGGCCCGCCGGGCGGCGGCGTCGTGCTGGTTGCGCGCCTGCGCGCTGCCGGGCTCCTGCGGCGGGCGGGGGCCGGCGTGGGACGGGTGCTCGACTGCGCTCACCGTCCCAGTGTCGCGCAACATCACAGGGTTGTCCGGTCACTGTCCCGGTGGCGGCCGCGCACGCACCGGGGCGGTGGGAGCCATTCTCTCCACCGCCCCGGCACACCGGGCCCTGGGCCGGCTGTGGTGGTGCCTCAGTGCGCGATGACCACGCGCAGGTTGCGCGGGCCGTGCACGCCGTTGACGCGCACGAGCTCGATGTCACTGGTGGCTGAGCCGCCGGCGATCCACGTCGTCGGGCGGGTCGGGTGCTGCCCCAGCACGTCCACGGCCTGGGGAACCGTGGGCATGATCATGTCGCGCTCGATGACGACGACGTGCGTGTCCGGCACCAGCGTGATGGCGCGGCGCCCCTGGTCGGGCTCGCCGTCGAGGCAGATCGTGCCCGACAGCGAGATGGACACGCGCGAGCAGGTGACGACGGCGTCGATCTCGTTGAGCTCGAGCGTGGGGATCGGCTCCTCGCGCGAGTCCTCGCGCACGGTGCGCCCCCCACGGGCAGCGGCCTCCTTGTAGGCCTCGGGCAGGCCGGCGGGCACGACGACGCTGCGCGCGCCCTGGTCCACGAGGAAGGCGTCGATCGCGTCGGCGACCTGGGCCTCCTGGCGGGCCTCGACGACCTTGGCGGAGTAGTCCTCAAGCTTCTCGACCATGTCCGCGACCACCGGCTGCGAGCCGGGGGCGTGCTCGCCCTTGCGGATGTAGCTGCGCGGGACCTCGCGGACGGGACGACCCTGCTGCGAGCGGGAGATGGCGTCGCGGGCGCGGGCGAGGATCGCGGTCTTGGCGTCCATGCTCAGGCCTCCTCGTGGTCGTTGGTGCGGGTGGTCATGCCGTTCGGGCCGGCGAGCGGGATGCCCATGACGGGGGCGTCCGTACGCGGCGCGTTGGCGTCCGAGTCCGGGTGCGTGCGCTTCCACCACTGGCGGAAGGACTCCCTGGGCGTGACGGGCACGTCACGCGAGCTGGTCCAGCCCTCGATGACGGGTACCGGCATGTGGCCGATGCGGCCCTTGCGGGCACCGAGCAGGCGGGTGGCCTTGGCGCTCTGGTCCACGAGGCGCCAGATCTTGCTGTTGCTCATCGCCGGGGCAGTCACGCCCATCGCGAGGTCCCAGATGTCCGGCACCGCACGGCGCTTGATGTCCACGGAGCGGGCGCGCAGGTGGATGAGGATCGTCGGGATGTCGATCTTGACGGGGCACACCTCGCCGCAGGCGCCGCACAGGGAGGACGCGAAGGGCAGGGTGTGGACCGGGTCGTCGTCGGCGAGCCCCTGGGTCAGCTGCGGGGTGAGGATCGCCCCGATGGGGCCGGGGTAGACCGAGCCGTAGGCGTGACCGGAGGTGTGCTGGTAGACGGGGCAGATGTTCATGCAGGAGCCGCAGCGGATGCAGGCCAGGGCCTGGCGCCCGATGGCGTCCGACAGCACCTTGGTGCGCCCGTTGTCCATGAGGATGAGGTGGAACTCCTGCGGACCGTCACCAGGGGTGACGCCGGTCCACATCGAGGTGTAGGGGTTCATCCTCTCGCCGGTGGCGGAGCGCGGCAGGAGCTGGGTGAAGATCTCGGCGTCCTGGTAGCGGGGGACGAGCTTCTCGATGCCCATGAGCGTGATTAGCGTGTCCGGCAGCGTCAGGCACATGCGGCCGTTGCCCTCGGACTCGAAGATCGACACGGTCCCGGTCTCCGCGATGCCCATGTTGGTGCCGGAGATGGCGACGGAGGCGTGCAGGAACTTCTTGCGCAGGTGGGCGCGGGCGGCCCCGGCCAGCTCCTCGGGCGTGTCCGACAGGTCCTCGGGGGCGTCGTCCATGCGGTCGAGGAAGATGCCGCGCACCTCCGAGCGGTTGCGGTGGATGGCGGGCACGACGATGTGGGAGGGCATGTCATCGGCGAGCTGGACGATCATCTCGGCGAGGTCGGTCTCGTGGGCGGTGATGCCCTCGGACTTCAGGTGCTCGTTGAGGTTCGTCTCCTGGGTGGCCATGGACTTGACCTTGACGACGTCGTCACAGCCCTTGGAGCGCAGGATCTCTGTGATGATCTTGTTCGCCTCCGCGGCGTCGCGCGCCCAGTGGACGATGCCGCCGTGGGCGGTGACATTGGCCTCGAACTGCTCAAGCAGCTCAGGCAGGCGCGAGGCGACCTCGAACTTGACGGCCTCGGCGGCGTTGCGCAGGTCCTCCCAGTCCGGCATCTCGTCCACGCGCATCTGCCGCTTGCCCCGGATGGTGCGCGTGGCGTGGCCGAGGTTGCGGCGCATCTGGGTGTTGGCGAGGGTCTTCTGGGCACCCTCACGGAAGGTGGGGCCCCAGCGCAGGGCGTCCTCGGGGATGTCGACGGTGGTGCGCCACCCGCCGGTGTGGACGGCCGAGGAGCCGGGCATGCCCAGGAAGGTGGGTTCCTCGGCGGTGCGGGGGAGGAATGCCTGCGTCATCGTGACACCACCTGTGCGCTAGCGGGGGCGAAGGAGATGTTGCCCTGGAAGGGGGCCTCCTTGGTGGAGGCGAGGATCTCGGCGAGGTGCATGACGCGCACACCGGACTGGACGCGGGAGAGTGCCCCACCGATGTTCATCATGCAGGAGTAGTCGCCGGTGCACAGCACCTCGGCCCTGGTGGACATGACGTTAGCCGCCTTCTGGGAGACCATCGCGGTGGAGACCTCGGGGTTCTTGACCGAGAAGGTGCCTCCGAAGCCGCAGCAGACCTCCTTCTCGGGCAGGTCGATGAGGGTCAGCCCCTCGACCGCCTGCAGCAGGCGGTAGGGACGGTCGCCGACGTGGGCCACGCGCACCGAGTGGCAGGTGGGGTGGTAGGTGACCGTGTGGGGGAAGTAGGCGCCGACGTCGGTCAGCCCGAGGACGTCAACGAGCAGCTCGGACAGGTCGTAGGTGTGGGCGCCGATGCGCTCGACCTGCTTGGCCAGAGCGGCGTCCCCGACGTGGTCGGCGACGATGCGCTGCTCGTGGCGGGCGGCTCCGGCGCAGGAGCCGGAGGGCACGACGATGGCGTCCCACTGGTGGTCGAGGACGGGCTCGAAGGTCCTCACGTGGTTGCGGGTGACCTCGGCGGCCTGGTCAAAGTAGCCGGTGTTGGCGTGCATCTGGCCGCAGCAGACCTGGCTCTCGGGGAACACGACCTCGTGGCCCAGGCGCTCGAGGATACTGACGGTCGCTTGCGCGGCCTGGGTGAACATGGTGTCTGCGAGACATGTCGCGAACAGTGCGATTCGCACGGGGTGGGGTCCTTCCTCCACGACGTCGTTGACGGGTATGGGCTCAGGCTAGGAGCGCGTGGCACAGGTCCTTGCCGGTGCGCGGCGGCCGGCGTCGTCTCGCATGTCGAAATGCCGCTGCGACGGGGAAAAGTCGTGGTGCGGTGACGTGGGTGCGGGCACCCTCTCAGGCCCGGCCGGGCATTGGGGTGGCAGGCATTGCGCAAAGGGTGCCTGCGTTTTTGCCGGATGCGGCCCCGCGGGGCGGCCCCCACGCGTACCGGCCCGCCCCGCGGGGTGCGGGACGGGCCGGTACGCGTGCGCTCCTGCGAGCGGCTGCCCGGGGCCGGGAGGGGCCGGGTCAGGGCATGTAGAAGCCGAGCACCCCGGTGGAGGCCAGCAGCGTGATCGTGCACAGCGCCAGCAGGAAGACGATGGAGTAGGGGGCGACCTTCTTGAGGATCTCCGCGTCCTGGCCGGGGGCGTCGAGGGCGGAGGTCGCCACCGCCAGGTTCTGCGGGGAGACGAGCTTGCCCAGCCCGCCACCGGCCGTGTTGGCGGCCAGGAGCACCTGCGGGTCGAGGTGGGCGCCCGCAGCTGCGGTCGCCTGCAGGTTGGCGAAGAGAGCGCCCGCCGAGGTCGCCGAGCCGGCGACCGCCGTGCCCAGCCAGCCCAGCGTCGGCGAGATGAAGGCGAAGGCCGCGCCCGTGGAGGCCAGGGCGGCGCCGACCGCCGTCGTCTGGCCGGAGAAGTTCATGACGTAGGCCAGCGACATCACCAGGACGATGGTGAGGATCGACATCCTCAGGTTGTAGACCGTGCGCGGCAGGACCATGAGCATCTGGGGCACGGAGGTCGCAAAGCGCCCCCCGGAGGAGACCAGGCCGTAGACGACGGCGACGATGAGCCCGGTGACGAAGATCCACGTGCCGGGGTTGGACAGCAGCTGCAGGGTGTAGACCGCCGAGCCGGAGGGCTCGCCCGCGGGCGTGAGCAGGTTGCCGTAGATGCCGGGCCAGGGGATCTTGACGTCCGTGGAGGACAAGAGGCTGGACAGGGGGGCGACGAGCTTCGTGGTCGCGATGATGATGACGACGAGGACGTAGGGCAGCAGGGCCAGGCCGATGCGGGCGGCGTCGGGGCGGTCCGTCTCGTTGACGCTCGTGCGCGCCTCCTCGGGGGTGCGCGGGGTCCACACGGCGAGGAAGAGCGTGCAGGCGACGAGCGACAGGAGGGCGGCGGACACGGTGGTGAGCTCGTAGGAGACCTGTGAGACGAAGAAGTGGCCCGCGGCCATGGCGGCGCCGCCGACGAGGGCCAGTGGCCACAGCTGCTTGACGCCGCGCAGCCCGTCGATGACGAACAGGACGACGAGCGGGACGACGAGGGCGATGAGCGCGGTCATGTGGCCCATGACGGCGGCGACGGCGGCGGGGTCCTCGCCGCCCAGGCGGCCGGCGGTCGTCGTCGGGATGGCCATGGCGCCGAAGCCGACGTTGATGCCGTTGGCGACCATGGCGGTGACCGCTGCCTTGACCTTGGGCATCCCCAGCGACAGCAGCATCGCGCAGGTGATGGCGATGGGGGCGCCGAAACCGGCGAGGCCCTCGAGCAGGCCGGAGAAGCACCAGGCGACGATGAGGGCCTGGGCGCGCTGGTCGCCCTTGCCGATGAGGTCGAAGACGGACTTGAGGTCCTCGGAGCGGCCGGAGGTCTCGGTGAGGTTGTAGAGCCAGACGGCCGCCACGATGATGTAGACGATCGGCATCAGGCCCATGGTGGCGCCCTGGGTGGCGGACAGCACGCTCATGCCCGCGGGCATGTGGAAGGCGGCCACGGCGATGAGCAGCGACAGGACCAGCGCGACGAGCGAGCACCAGTGCGTCTTGACCTTGAACACGCCCATGAGGATGAAGAACACGATGAGGGGCAGCAGCCCGACGACCGCGGAGAGGAAGACGTTGCCGCCGACGGCGGTGGTCGAGGGGGTGAAGGCGAGCGGCACGAGGGCGCTCAGGGAGGTGGGACTCACGTGGATCACTTCCAGGGTCGGGAGCGGGACGTCGTTGTCGATGTCCCCGGCAGGGATGGCCCGATTCTGACACCTTGAGCGCTCCCGCACGAACGTGGTGGGGAGTCGAGGAGGCCCACAATTGGACTCGATACCCCCGGGGGTATACGCTCCGAGCGTTCCGCCGCCTCGAGGGGCACCGACGCGGGCCGCCAGACGCGGCCCGGCAGACCCCGAGGGGAATCGAGAGAAAGGACCCTCCCATGTGCCGTCCCGTGACCTGCAAGACCTGCGGCAAGACCACCTGGGCCGGTTGCGGCCAGCACGTCGACGCCGTCAAGGCCTCCGTCCCCGCGTCCCAGTGGTGCACCTGCGACCGCAACGCCCCCAAGCCTGGCGCCACCCCCGCCGGCGGCTTCCTCTCCCGCCTGCTCGGAGGCCGCTGACCCATGACCAGCCCGACCCCCTCCCGCCGGGTCCTCGTCGTCGGCGGTGTGGCCGCCGGCATGAGCGCGGCCACCCGGCTGCGCCGCCTTGACGAGCGCGCGAGCATCACCGTCCTCGAGCGTGGCGAGCACGTCTCCTTCGCTAACTGCGGCCTGCCGTACTACGTCGGCGGAGTCATCGAGGAGCGTGACGACCTGCTGCTCCAGACCCCCGCCTCCCTGCGTGATCGCTTCGACATCGACGTGCGCGTGCGCACCGAGGCGCTGAGCATCGACCGCCAGGCCCGTCGCGTGCGCGTGCGCACCACCGCGCCCGACGGCGCCACGAGCGAGGAGGAGCTGGCCTACGACGCCCTCGTCCTGGCCCCCGGTGCCCGCCCCTTCGTGCCCCCGGTCCCCGGCGTCGAGCGCGCCCTGACCCTGCGTGACGTCGCCGACGCCGACGCCCTGGCCGCCGCCGTCGCCACCGGCGGCCCCGGCGGCGACGGCGCGCGCTCAGCCCTCGTCCTGGGGGCAGGCTTCATCGGCATCGAGACCGCTGAGAACCTCCACCACCGGGGTCTGGCCGTCACCATCGTCGAGCTGGCCGACCACGTCCTGCCCCCGCTCGACGAGGAGATGGCCGCCCCCGTCGCCGACCGCCTCCGCCAGGCCGGCATCGAGGTCCGCACGGGCGTGTCCGTCGCCTCCTTCACCGAGCACGAGGCCCTGCTCACGGACGGCACCACGGTGCCTGCCGACATCGCCGTCGTCGCCGTCGGGGTCCGCCCCGACTCCGCGCTCGCCCGCGAGGCCGGGCTCGAGGTCGATGACCGTGGCGGCATCGTCGTCGACGCCGAGCAGCGCACGAGCGACCCCGCCATCTGGGCCGCCGGCGACGCCGCCGTCAAGGTCGGTGCCATCGACCGCGCCCCGGCGCTCGTCGCCCTGGCCCAGACCGCCAACCGCCACGGCAGGGTCGTGGCCGACTCGATCATGGGCCGCCCGGCGCGCTCCGTGCCCACCATCGCCACCGCCATCGTCGGAGTCCTCGGCCTCCAGGTCGCCATGACCGGGTGGAGCGAGAAGCGGGCGCGTGCCGCGGGCCTGGACGTCGCCGTCGTCCACATCCACCCCTCCGACCACGCCGGCTACTACCCCGGCGCCCAGTCGATGAGCCTCAAGCTCGTCGCCGAGGCCGGGACGGGTCGCGTCCTCGGAGCCCAGGGCGTGGGGCCGGTCGGTGTGGACAAGCGCATCGACGTCATCTCCACTGCCATCCGCGCGGGCCTGACGGCCCCCGACCTCGCCGACCTCGAGACCACCTACGCCCCGCCCTTCGGCTCGGCCAAGGACCCGGTGACGATGCTCGGCCTCGTCGCGGACAACACCCTGTCCGGCCTGACCCCCACGATCCAGTGGCACGAGCTCGAGGAGGCCGTGGCCGCGGGGGCGAGCGTCGTGGACGTGCGCAGCGCCGCCGAGTACGAGCGCGGCCACATCCCCGGCGCCGTCAACATCAGCGTTGACGGCATGCGCGCCCGCCTGGACGAGCTCCCCGACGGCCCGCTCATCGTCTCCTGCCAGGTCGGCCTGCGCGGGCACGTCGCGGCGCGCCTGCTCATCCAGCGCGGGCGCGAGGTGCGTAACCTCGACGGCGGCTGGCGCACCTGGTCCGCCGTCCACGGCGTCGGCGTGAGCGGTCCCGAGCCCGGCCAGATGCGCTGATGACCGTCGAGCTCAACCCAGAGGACGTGCGCGCCACCACCGCGCGCCTCAAGCGCGCCCGTGGCCAGCTCGACGGCGTCATCCGAATGCTCGAGGAGGGACGCGACTGCGAGGCCGTGGTCACGCAGGTGGCCGCGGTGTCCAAGGCCGTCGACCGCGCCGGCCTGGCGATCATCGCGGCGGGGCTGCGCGCCTGCTACGCGGCCGAGCCCTCCGGTGAGGGCATGGACGTCAAGCGCCTGGAGAGGATGTTCCTGTCCCTGTCATGAGGGCGCTGCCATGGGTGTGGGGAAAGAGAAAGACGGGGGGGGGGGGGGGGGGAAAAACCCAGGAAGCGCCGTTCCGGA
>NZ_JBPPGD010000015.1:36083-37785 GCF_051303165.1 Actinomyces sp. W5033
GTTGGGGTTTTTGTTTGTGTGTGTTCCTCTCCCTTTTTTGTTCCCCCCCCCTCCCCCCACACCCGCGCGTGCCGCCGTCGCGGCTGGTGGACTACTCGATGACGTCCTCGTCAACCCAGTCCAGGGTGCGCTCAACAGCCTTGCGCCAGTTGCGGAACAGGCGCTCGCGCTCGGCCTCGGGCATCTTCGGCTCCCAGCGCGTGTCCTCAGCCCAGTTGTCGATGACGTCCTGGGTCCCGGACCAGAAGCCCACCGCGATGCCGGAGGCGTAGGCGGCACCGAGCGCCGTCGTCTCCGCCACGCGCGGACGCACCACCGGCACACCCACCTGGTCCGCCTGGAACTGCATGAGCAGCTCGTCGCGGGTCATGCCGCCATCAACCTTGAGCTCGGTCAGCGCCTGGCCGGAGTCGGCGTTCATCGCCTCGAGGACCTCGCGGGTCTGGAAGGCGGTCGCCTCCTCCACGGCCCGGGCGATGTGCGCCTTGTTGACGAAGCGGGTCAGGCCGACGAGCACACCGCGGGCGTCAGGGCGCCAGTGCGGGGCGAAGAGCCCGGAGAAGGCCGGGACGAAGTAGGCGCCACCGTTGTCCTCGACGCTGCGCGCCAGCTCCTCGACCTGCTTCGACTCCGTGATGATGCCGAGGTTGTCGCGCAGCCACTGCACGAGCGAGCCCGCCACCGCGATCGAGCCCTCCAGGGCGTACACGGGAGCCTCGTCCCCGATCTGGTAGCACACGGTGGTCAGCAGGCCGTTCTCGCTGCGCACCGGGGTGGTGCCGGTGTTCATCAGCATGAAGCAGCCGGTGCCGTAGGTGTTCTTGGCCTGTCCCTTCTCGAAGCAGGCCTGACCGAAGGTGGCCGCCTGCTGGTCGCCGAGGATGCCGCTGATCGGGGTGTCCACCAGCAGGCCGTTCTTGCGGCCGTAGCCGAACACTCCCGAGGAGGGGCGGATCTCCGGCAGCATCGACATGGGGATGCCCATGTCCGCGCAGATCTCCGGGTTCCAGTCCAGGGTGTCGATGTTCATGAGCATCGTGCGCGAGGCGTTGGTGACGTCGGTGGCGTGCACACCGCCGTTGACGCCACCGGTGAGGTTCCACAGGGTCCAGGTGTCCATGGTGCCCATGAGCAGGTCGCCGGCCTCGGCGCGCTCGCGGGCGCCCTCGACGTTCTCCAGGACCCACGTGACCTTGGGGCCGGAGAAGTAGGTGGCCAGGCCCAGGCCCACGCGGTCCTTGTACTTGTCCGGTCCCTCGTCGCCGGCCAGGCGGTCGCAGATCTTCTGGGTGCGGGTGTCCTGCCACACGATGACGTTGTAGACGGGCTCACCGGTGTTCTTGTCCCACACGACGGCGCTCTCGCGCTGGTTGGTGATGCCCACCGAGGCGATCTCGTGGCGGTTGACCTCCGCCTTCGACAGGACCCCGGCGACGACGGAGCGGATGTTCTCCCAGATCTCGATCGCGTCGTGCTCGACCCAGCCGGCGCGCGGGAAGATCTGCTCGTGCTCCTTCTGGTCGACGGCGACGATCTCACCGTCGTGGTTGAACAGGATGGCGCGTGAGGAGGTCGTCCCC
Source organism: Actinomyces sp. W5033 (assembly GCF_051303165.1). Taxonomy (NCBI): domain Bacteria; kingdom Bacillati; phylum Actinomycetota; class Actinomycetes; order Actinomycetales; family Actinomycetaceae; genus Actinomyces; species Actinomyces sp. W5033. Next base: position 37,664 of record NZ_JBPPGD010000015.1, read on the forward strand.
TGGTCGATGGCCAGGACGTACTTCTTCTCAGCGGTGCTGTTGGGGCTCAAGGAAATGTCCTTTCACTGCGTTGTGAGGGGAGGTGAGGTCGGTGCGGTCGGTGCCGCTGGGACCGGGTGGCG
>NZ_JBPPGD010000016.1:0-20797 GCF_051303165.1 Actinomyces sp. W5033
CCCGGTCGCGTCTGCCCGGCGCTGGGGGCTCAGCGTGCCGGCGAGACCGCGAACCGGGCCGTGTTCGTGCTCTCCGCCTGGTCGTAGGACGTGGCCGCCTGGTCCAGGGCCAGACTGATGGCGTCCAGGCTCGACTGGACCTGCAGCTGGGTCAGGTGCCAGTCGCTGGCGCAGGCGGCCATGGACGACGCCGCGCCGCCGGTCCAGGACTCCTGCAGCAGGCCGATGTCCGCGCTCATGGCGTCCACCTCCTCCTGGATCGTCGTCACGCGGGCGCGTGTGCGTGCGGCTGTGTCAGTGACTGCCTGGGTGTCAACGGAGAAGACGGGCATGGCAGGGTCCTTCCTCGCGGGCTCGTGGGGGTGGCGTCCGGTGCGGACGCAGGACCACGCTAGGAGTGCGGCGCGCCGACGGCGAGGCGCCAGCGCCCTGCCTGTGGGCGACCGGGCCAACGGCTGACGTGACAGGACCCTGTGGAGCCCGGCGGCACAGCCCGACCGTGCGGCACACGCCTGCCCAGCAGGGGACGGCCGACGGTGGTCCTCAGAGCGCGGAGGCGCCGTCGTCGATGATCTGCTCGATCACCGGCGCGATCTCGCCCGTGCGCGCCTCACGCAGGCACTTGGCCTCCTCCGCCTTGAGCCGCAGGCGCTCAGCCATCTTCAGCCGCTCGGACTCGGCCTGCGCCTGACGGTCCAACGGCACGTCCTGGCCTTGCGGGCGCGAGCACAGGATCGCGTCGAGGTCCTCGATGCACGACTCCATCGAGGTCGCGTGCTCCATCACCCGGGAGACCTCGGGCGCCTCCTGCGGCCTGGCGGGCTCTAGACGACGCGGCGCCGACGCACCCGTGCGAGCAGCCGGCAGCGGGCTCACACGGGCAAGCCCGCCGGCGGGTGTGAGGGCGTCGTCCGCTGACGCGGCGGTGGACGCCGACGGGAGCGAGGCGGCCGTGGCCGGGCCTGCCGGGGCGTCGTCGGAACCTGGCTGCACGACCTCGTGGCCGTCACCGCCTCCGACGGGCAGCGCGACCTCCTGGGGAAGAGCGGCCAGGCCGTCCTCCAGGCGCTTGCGCTCCGCCTCGAGGTTCTGCCTCGCGGCGGCTTCCCAGCGCTGGCCCAGCGGTGAGCAGAACAGGTTGTCGCGCGCCAGGAGCCGGGAGACGATCTCCAGGCGGGCCCGCAGGTAGTCGCCCTCGGGGATATGGGCGTACTCCTGGCGCACGAGCTCGCGGTAACGCTTGTACGCCTGGGGGTCCGCGGCGAGCGTGCCCAGGTCCGCGTCATTGAGCGCGAGGGCGTCGATGTCGCTCGGCTCCAGGTTGCGGCGCTTGAGGTTGATGATGAGCGCGCACACGCGCTCGGTGACCCGCTCGGGCACCCCGAGGGCAGTGAGGTCCCTGCGGGCGTAGGCGGCTGAGGCCTCCTCGTCCTCCCCACCGTTGCGGCGGTAGATCTGCTCCGTGGCCGAGGAGAAGACACAGCCGTGGTACCAGGCGGCCAGCCGCATGACGTCCGGGTTGTGCGACTCGTCCGCGAGCTCGTCCACGCGCGCGAGCATGTCGATGGCGTGGGTGAGGTTGTGGAAGCAGCGGTCAGGGCTCGCCCACATCTCGATGAGGCGCTCGCCGGCCTGCTGCACCTGCTCGGCGGTCGCGGTCGAGCCCAGCACCCGCACGGAGCGGACAAAGGCGGGCAGAAGCCACTGAGGTGCGTCGACGACGCCCATGGGGACAGCCTCCGGGATCGGAACGTAGGACGCCCGCCATCGTATGGCCGTCACAGGGCCCTGAGGACCCCTTCCGGTGTTCTGAAGGACACCCCGGGGCAAGCGAGGTCACAACACGTCCGCGTCCAGGTGGCCTGCGGTGGGACCCTCGTCCCGGCTCAGGCGGCCGGGCCGGTGGGGCCGGGCGCCTGCGGTGCCTGCCTCAGCGGGATCTCAATGCGCACGGTCGCGCCACCGCCGGGCGTCTGGAGCATGCGCACGCTGCCCCCGTGCCTGCCGATGATCGCCGAGACGATCGCCAGCCCCAGGCCGGAGCCACCCGTCTCGCGGTTGCGTGAGGTGTCGGCACGGTAGAAGCGCTGGAAGACCTTCTCCGCCTCGGAGGCGGGTACCCCCGGCCCGTGGTCACGCACCTCGACGACGGCCTCGCGTCCGCCGCCCTGACCGTCCACGGTCCCCACCGCGATCTCCACCGGGGAGCCCGACGGCGTGTGCCGGGTGACGTTGCCCAGCAGGTTCGTCACCACCTGGCTCAGGCGGTCCCGGTCCCCGGTGACGACGACGGGACCCGGCTCGTCGTCGTCGAGCAGACCCACGAGGGCGCAGTCCCGCTCAGGGGCCAGTACGGCCATGTCCGCCAGGGCCCCCGCGCACACGCCGGTGAGGTCCACCGGCTCGAAGACCATCTTGCGGCCCTCGTCCATGCGGGCGAGCTGGAGCAGGTCCTCCACCAGGCGGCCCATGCGAGAGGCCTCCGCCTCGATACGGCCCATGACCTCCGCCTGGCGCTCGGGTGGCACGCCGCCCATGCGGTACAGCTCGCCGTAGCCGCGGATCGCGGCCAGCGGCGTGCGCAGCTCGTGGGAGGCGTCGGAGACGAAGCGGGTCATCCGCTCCTGGGCCACGATCTGGACACTGAAGGCCCGCTCGTTCTGCTGGAGCATCTGGTTGAGGGCGCGCTGGAGCGAGCCCACCTCGGTGTCGGGCGGCTCGGTCAACGGCACGCGGGCGGACAGGTCGCCCGAGGCGATCCGTCCCGCCACCGCCTCGATCTGGCGCAGCGGCCTGAAGGAGCGGTGGACCAGGTAGGTCCCTGCGACGGCGCCCACGAGGATGATCGCCACGTCCGTCAGTGCCACGACGAGCCGTGAGCGCTCCACCGCCTCGAGCAGGTCCGTCAGCGGCAGGGCAATGGCCACGACCCCCAGGTACTCGCCCGTGCGCGAGTCCTGCAGCGGCAGGGAGATGACCCGCCAGGGGTGCCCGATGAGGTCGGAGGCGACCGTGTAGGGCTGGGGGGCCGAGAGCTGGTTGACAGCGGTCTCGAGACTGAGCTCGCCGACCTGGGGGACGCCGTACTCGCGGGCCGTGTCGTCGTTGATCATGAAGCCGGACTGGCCGTCGAGGTAGTGCGCCTCAACGTAGTAGGCCGACGGCATGAGCGACTCGTTGCGCGTGCGGATCTGGGAGGCGCCCTGGGAGCCGATGGCCGTGGCCGTCGTGCGCAGCTGGTCATCGACCTGGCTCAGCAGGTGCGTTTGCAGCAGCGAGGTCATCACCAGGGAGGCGGACAGGAGCCCGACGGTGAGCAGCGCCGTGGTGATGAGGACCAGGCGTGAGCGCAGCGGCTGGGCGTGCCACAGGCGGCTCGCCCTGACCACCGGGTGGAAGTGCCCCTTCTTCAACGGTCGGTGCTGGCGGTGCGGGGGCCGGCAGACCCACTGCTCGTGCGCTGCCGCGAGGGACGGCACGCTGATGGCCGGGCGGCGCGCACCGCGCGGCCGGCGCTCACTCGCCCTTGGGCTCACGGAGCATGTAGCCGACGCCGCGGCGGGTCTGGATGAGCGGGGCCACCGGCTCGCCCTCGGCCGTCTCGATCTGGTCCACCTTGCGGCGCAGGTAGGAGATGTAGGACTCGACGATGGCGGCGTCGCCGTTCCAGTCGTACTCCCAGACGTGGTCGAGGATCTGCGCCTTGGACACCACACGCCCCTGGTTGAGCATGAGGTAGCGCAGCAGCTTGAACTCGGTGGGGGACAGGTCCACCTCCACCCCGGCGCGGTGGACCTCGTGCGCGTCCTCGTCCAGGAGCAGGTCCGCCACGCGCAGGGTCCCGTCGTCGTCCCCGGCCAGTGCCCGGGTGCGCCGCAGGATCGCCCGGATGCGGGCCACGACCTCCTCCAGGCCGAAGGGCTTGGTGACGTAGTCGTCCCCGCCGACCGTCAGGCCCTGGACCTTGTCGGACATGTCGTCACGGGCGGTGAGGAAGAGGATCGGCGTGGTGATGTCGCGCTCGCGCAGGCGACGGGCCACGGTGAAGCCGTCCATGTCCGGCAGCATGACGTCCAGGACGATGAGGTCCGGCTCGGCCTCGTCCACGCCGCGCAGGGCGCTGTTGCCGTCCGCTGCCGTCGAGACCTCGAAGCCGGCGAAGCGCAGGGAGGAGGCGAGCAGGTCGCGGATGTTCGGCTCGTCGTCGACGACGAGCAGGTGCGCCTCCTGCTTGGGGGAGTCCTGGGTTCGGTCCATGGCAGGCACTGTGCCCGCTGCGGCTGAGTGTTTCCTGAACGGCCTCGAAGGGCCGTTGCTCAGATGAAGGCGAAGGGGTCGAACTCGGCCAGCGGGATGATGCGGATGCGCGGCAGCGTCGTCTTGAAGGCATCGACGTCGTACTCCAGGTCGTGCACCCGCAGGCCCTTGTCCTGCAAGGACGCCAGGTGCGTGCTGAGGAACTCGCGGAAGCACAGCACGCCCACGGTGGCGCCCGCGTCCAGCAGGCGCTCGATCTGCGGCACGTAGTCGCCGTCGTGGGACCCCAGCAGCACCTGGACCGGCTGACCGGACTCGGCCCGCGAGGTCAGGGCGTCCAGCGTACGCTGGATACCGATGTCAACGACCTTCTCCTCAGGGCTGCCGGAGCCGGCCAGGGGCAGCGGCCGGTAGTCCATCGCCATGAGGGCCTGAACGAAGCCCATCGGCATGTGGCCGCTGGTGGCGTTGAGGAAGAACAGTGCGGTCGTGTCCGGCCCCTGGCCACCCGCCGTGGAGTCGGACAGGTCATCGCAGAAGGACAGGACGCGGTCCCAGCGGGGGCGCTCCTCCGGCTCGGGGCGGCGCCCGAGGACGCTCATGCCCAGGGTCGCGTCGATGTTCTCGCCGTCAACGAGCAGGTACGTGGGGGCCGCAGTCATACGTCCATGCTAGCGGGCCGCAGGGCCGGTCCTGACGAGGCGGGAGCGCTCCGCCAGCGCGGCGGCGGTCGTGCTCAGGGCAGGACGCCACCGCGCTGGCGAAGGGGTCCGGTGGCTGCGGCTCAGTAGGAGGACTCCTTCGCCTGCCCTGCCTCGTCCTTGAGGGCGGCGAAGGCCTCGTCCACCTGCCCGTCCGTGATCTGGGCCGTGGGGGCGGGCGCCTCGATGGCGGCGGAGCCGGCCTTGAGGGCGGCCAGGCGCAGCTCGGCCTCGGTGACGGTGGAGGAGGCCTCCAGCTCGGCGAACTGGGCCTCGAGTGAGTCTGAGACGAGCTCGGCCTGGCCCTCGGCCTGGGCCTCGATACGACGCACCTGGTCCTCGTAGCGGGCCAGCTCGCTCGTGGGGTCCATGACGTTGATGGAACGGATGGCTCCCTGGACCTTGACCTGGGCCTGGGCGGACTTCTGCCGGGCGACGAGCGTGTCGCGCTTGGACTTGAGGTCGGAGAGCCTGGCCTCCATCTGCTGCAGGCCGGTCTTGAGCTGCTCCACGACCTGCCGCTGGGAGGCGATCATCGGCTCCGCCGCCTTGGCCTCGTTCTCAGCGGAGATCTGCTTGGTCAGCGCGACCTTGGCCAGGGAGTCCCACTTGTCGGCCCCGGCGCTGTCACCCGTCGCGCGCAGCTGGTCCGCCTTGGTCGAGGCGGCGAGGGCCTTGGCGCCCCAGTCCTTGGCCTCATTGAGGTCGGCCTCGTGGTCCTTCTCGGCCAGGCGGAGGTTGCCGATGGTCTGGGCGACGGCGTCCCGGGCCTCGGCAATGGACGCGGTGTAGTCACGCACGAGCTGGTCGAGCATCTTCTCCGGGTCCTCAGCGCGGTCAATGAGGGCGTTGACATTGGCACGGGTCAGCTGGGCGATGCGCCCCAGGATCGACTGCTTCTCAACCATGGTGGTGGCCTTTCGTTCTCACACAGCGGCGGGGTGCGCCTCGCGTTGGTGGAGGCGGCGCGTGCCGCACGAGGATGTTCCCATGGATACGGGCCGGTGTCCGGCCATCTGTGGACGGTGGCGCGTATCGCTCACGGCGTCAGCCCGGGCGTGTGGGGCTGCGCTCCGACGGCGTCCGGCCCGGTGCGTCTGAGACCCGTGCCGGCCTGGCCTGGGCCCGGCAGCGGTCTCAGAACCGGCCGCCGCCTCCGCCGAAGCCGCCGCCGCTGTGGCCGCTTCCGCCGAAGCCTCCGCCGTGCCCGCCGAAGCCGCCGCCTCCACCGAAGCCTCCGCCTCCACCGAAGCCTCCGCCGTGCCCGCCCCAGCCGCCGTAGCCGCCGCGGGGCCCGCCACCGCCCAGGAGGATGCCTCCCAGGATGAGCGAGCCCAGGTCGATGCCCGAGCCACCCGAGCCACCCGAGCCCCACGAGTCCCCGTGGTGGCGCACGTCCGCCTCCGCCAGGGCCTGGGCCTGGGCCACGAGCGGCTCGGCGGCAGCCACCTCCGAGAGGGCCCCCACCGGGTCCGTCGGCTGCAGGCTTGCGGCGGCGGCCGCGTGGCGTGAGGCCTCGCTCAGGGCGGTGCGGGCCGAGGGGCCCACGACCCCTCGGTGCGTGGTGATGTAGGACGTCACCGCCTCGACCTGGCCGTGCAGGCGCGCCAGGCGGGAGGTCAGCTGGGCGCGCGCACGTGCGTCGTTCTCCTCCTGCGCGCGGGCCGGCGCGAGGGCGGCGTCGAGCGCGCTCTCCGCACGCGCCAGGTGCTCGAGCGCGGCCAAGGGGTCCCCGCCCGCGCCACCTGGGCCGGTGCCCGTGTAGGCGGCCCGCCCCTGAGCCACAGCAGCCTCGGCGTCCGCCACGAGCGGTGCCAAGGAGGCCGCAGGAACCTGGGCCGACAGCCGCCGGGCGTCCACCAGGTCGGAGGAGATCGAGGCGATGGCCGCGCCCAGGTCCGCCTCCGCCGTCGCCAGCCGCTCGCGGGCGCCCGTGACCTGCGCGGCCAGCTGGCCCGCCTGGGCGATCGAGCCCTGGGCGATGCGCACCTGCTCGACGGCCGTGGCCTGCTCGCCGGCCGCCACCGAGGCACGCGCCTGCTCCAGAGCCGCGCGTCCGGCCGCCAGCAGCCTCTCGGCCTGGACCGGGGCCTGCGACACGCTCGTGAGCGCGGAGGCCGGGTAGGAGGCGTGCAGGGTCACCAGCAGCGTCTGGGCGGCCTTGAGAGCGCGTTCGGTCTCCTGCGCCCGCTGGGCCGCCTCCAGGATCGAGTCTGGCAGGTTCGCCTCGAGCCCGCGCCTCTCGTTGAAGGCCGCCTCCTGCTCCTGGATGACCCGCACCGCCTCCTCGCAGCGTGTGAGGATCTCCAGGCACATCTGGCGCTGCTGGGTCTCGGTCTCGGGAACCGCGTCGTCGAGCAGCCGACGCAGCTCGAAGGAGCGGCTCACGTGCGCGCGGGCCGTGGCAAGCGTCTGGGTGAAGGCGTCCGTGGCCGCCAGGCCGAACTGGGCCTGCGCGTAGGACAGCTCCTCGTCCGCGGCCCGCACGGCGTCGTCGGCCGCGACGAGCGCGTTGCCGGCCTGAACCGACAGCTCGGCGACAGTGGGCTGCTGGGCGCCCGTCGCGCCGGAGGCCCTGCGGCGCCGCGAGCGGGCGTAGACCAGCGTGCCGCCGCCGACAAGGGCCAGCACCCCCAGCGTGCCGACGAAGCCGCCACTGCCTGAGCCGCCTGAGCCTGTGCCGGAGGAGGGGACGGTGCTCTGCGCCGTCGCGTCGTCGGCTGAGCCGAGCCCGGTGAGGACCGCGCGCACGGCGCCGTCGTAGTCGCTCTCGCGCAGCCGGGCGTAGATCGCTGAGCGCACCTGGTCGATGGTCTCCTCGCTCCACACGCCGCCCTGTGCCGCGCCGCCGAAGGCGTAGGTGCGTCCCGAGTCCGACGTGTTGATGACGAGCATGAGGTCCTGCGTGCCCAGGTGCGAGTCGTCCCACGCCTGTGCGGCGTAGCTCTCGGCCGCCAGCGAGGCGTCGTCAAAGGTCACCACCCACAGCCCGGCCCCCGCCTCGGCGAGCTGGTTGACGACCTCCTGGGCGGCGTCATCGTCCAGCACCCCGGCGCCGTCGGTGACCTGCTGGGACAGGAGCGTGGAGGTCGCCGTCCTCAGCACCCCGGCGGGCGCCTCCTGCGCGACCTGGGCGGCGCCGGCCGTCGAGGGCAGCACGAGGGCTCCGGCGACGAGCAGGCCGCAGGCGGACAGGCGGACGAGGGCGCCCAGGCGGGCGCGGCGTGTGGTCTCCATCGCCCGCCATCGTCGCCCGGGCCCCCGGCTACCGCAAGCAGGTTCACTGCACGCGTGCACCGGGCTGGCGATGCCGGGCGCGCCGCCTGGCGCACGACCCGCCGCAGGCGCCTACAGGTCCGCGGCGTCCACGACGTCGTAGGAGTAGCCCTGCTCGGCCAGGAAGCGCTGACGGTGCGCCGCGATGTCCTGGTCCACCGTGTCACGCGTGACCACCGTGTAGAAGTGGGCCTGGCGCCCGTCCTCCTTCGGCCTGACGATCCGGCCCAGGCGCTGCGCCTCCTCCTGGCGGGACCCGAAGGACCCGCTCACCTGCACCGCCACGCAGGCGCCCGGCAGGTCGATGGAGAAGTTGGCCACCTTGGACACGACGAGCGTGGGCACCTGGCCGGCGCGGAGGGCGGCGTAGAGCCTCTGGCGCTCGCGGACCGTCGTCGCCCCCGTGATGAGCGGGGCCCCCAGGTGCTCGGCGATCTCCTCCAGCTGATCGACGTACTGGCCGATGACGAGCGTGCTCTCGCCGGGGTGGCGGGCGAGCAGCCGGTCAATCACGGCGGTCTTGCGGTCGGTGGTGGCGGCGAGCCGGTAACGGTCCTCCGGGGTGGCGGTCGCGTAGGCCATGCGCTCACCCGGGTCGAGGCTCACACGCACCTCCGTGCAGACGGCGGGGGCGATCCACCCCTGGTTCTCCAGGTCCTTCCACGGGGCGTCGTAACGCTTGGGGCCGATGAGCGAGAACACCTCGTCCTCGCGGCCGTCCTCGCGCACGAGCGTCGCCGTCAGCCCGAGCCTGCGGCGGGCCTGAAGGCCGGCGGTCATGCGGAAGACCGGGGCGGGCAGCAGATGCACCTCGTCGTAGACGATGAGCCCCCAGTCGTGGGCGTCGAGCAGGTCGAGGTGCGGGTAGACGCCCTTGCGGCGGGTGGTGAGCACCTGGTAGGTGGCGATGGTGACCGGCCGCACCTCCTTGCGCGCGCCCGAGTACTCGCCAATCTCCTCCTCGGTGAGGGAGGTGAAGCGCACCAGCTCGTCCTTCCACTGCCGGGCCGAGACCGCGTTGGTCACGAGCACGAGCGACGTCGTCGAGCTGCGAGCCATGCAGGCGGCCCCCACCAGGGTCTTGCCAGCCCCACAGGGCAGGACGACGACGCCGCTACCGCCCGCCCAGAAGGCCTCGACGGCCTGGGCCTGGTACGGGCGCAGCGCGAAGGCGCCGGGCACCTGCGCGGCGGCTGCCGCGGGGTCATCGGCCAGGGTGATGGGGTGGTTCTCGCCGTCGACGTACCCGGCCAGGTCCTGTGCGGGCCAGCCCAGCTTGATGAGCGCCTGCTTGAGGTTGCCGCGCTCTGAGGGGTGGACGACGACGTCCTCGGCGGACAAGCGCTCACCGAGCATCCCCGTGGTGCGCCGCGAGCGGATGACCTCCTCGAGCACGGTCACGTCCGTGGCGTGCAGCACGAGACCGTGCGCCGGGTCGCTGAGCAGCTGCAGACGGCCGTAGCGGCCCATCGTCTCGGCGATGTCGGTCAGCAGGGAGTGCGGCACCGGGAAGCGCGAGTAGGTGATGAGCACGTGGACGACCGTCTCGGGGTCCAGCCCGGCGGCGCGGGCGTTCCACAGGGCCAGCGGGGTGACACGGTAGGTGTGGACGTGCTCCGGGGCCCGCTCGAGCTCGGCAAAGGGCGCGATGACGCGGCGGGCGTCGTCGGCCTGGGGGTGGGCGACCTCCAGCAGGACGGTCTTGTCGCTCTGGACGATGAGGGGGCCGGGCAGGCCGGGTGCGGCAGGCATAGGCGGAGTATCGCCCCGTGGGCGTGCGCGCTCAGATGAGCCGTGTCACGCCCGGTCGGGGCGCGGGCGGCATACGGGGCTCAGCCGTAGCCCTCGTGCTGCCTCGAGATGAACCCGGCCATCCCGGGCACGGTGAAGGCGACGACGCCGTGGTTGGGTGCGTAGATGAGCCCTTTGCGGATCAGGGAGCTGCGCACGCCGCTCTGGCTCTGGATGGTCTTGCCCAGGCGGCTTGCGACCTCGCCGCTGCCGATCCCCTCATCGCCTTCGGGGCACATGACGCGCAGGTAGTGCTTCTCGGCTCTTGTCGTTCGGTCCCAGCGGGCGCGGAAGAAGCCCGTGTCGAGCTGGGCGAGTCCGGCCACGACGCCCAGCTCAGCGGTGTGCATGTCGATCTGGTCCCCGGACGCGGCGTTCCAGGCCTCTTGACCGAACTGCTGGATGAAGTATGGGTACCGGCCAGAACGGTCGATGACGTGCTCCAGTGCCATCGGCTGCCAGGTGACGTTCTCGTCGAGCGCGGGTTGGGTGAACGCCGCCTCGGCTGAGGCCCGGTCGAGACGCTCGACCGTGATGTACCGGAAGCGCTCTGAGCACGACTTCGCGTCGGCCAAGGTCTGCGGGAGGCTGGGCAGCCCGGCCAGCGCAAAGAGGACCGGCCAGTCGTCTTGCGCTGCTGCCTGGGCGACGACGGCAAGGGCGGTGAGGTCCTTTTGTGCCAGGTCCTGGGCTTCGTCGATAAGAAGAGCGAGCCCTGTATCTGTCTCCTCGGCGGCTAGCGAGACGTCCTTGAGGACTATCTTGAGGCCGGTCTCCAGGACACCGGAGTTGGCGCCGCCGCCCTCGCCGCTGAGGTTGACGCCGAAGGTCCACGTGCCCGTAGGGTCGTAGGAGGCCTTGAAGGAAACGGCGGTCTTGAGCACGCGCAACAATCCGCGTCCCGCGGAAGGCCGTGCGAGGTCGCTCAGCGGAGCGTACAGGCCCTCACCCACGACCTCGCGGAGCCCATGGTTGGCTCCCGCCTCGATCCGAACGGTGATCCAGCCCCGCGTGTCCGCGTCGTGGCGTAGGCGGGTGAGCAGAACAGTCTTACCGACCCCGCGCAGGCCGTAGAGGACGAGCGGCTGGTCCGTGATCCCGCGCTCCGCCCGGCGCCTGGGACACAGGGGTTGAGCACGGGGTCCATCGGAAAGTGTGTGCAAGTTATGTTGAAGCATCCGCACGTATGTGAAGTCGGTATACGCGCACATATTGACAGAGAACCGTCGCCGCGGCGGTGGTTCTCGCGTGGACCACCGGGTGGGGTCCCTCGGACCGGCCACGGCCGGAGACGTGGCCCGAGGCGCGCGACGGTAGGTTGGTGCGGGTGAGCTCCACGCCCGCCGCCGAGCGCGTGCCTGCCTCGACCACCGCGCTCCTGTCCTCGGCCCCCGCCACCGCCGTTGGCATCGAGATGCTGGCCGCGCACCTCACCGCCCTGCCCGACGCCGAGGTGGCGGCGCTGCTCACCGCGCGCCCGGACCTGGTGTCCCCGCCGTCCTCCTCCTTCACCATGCTCGCCGTGCGGGCCGGAGCCCGCCCGAGCGTCGAGTCCGCGCTCGCGGGCCTCGACGCCGCTGAGCTCGCCGTCGCCGAGGCCGTCGTCGCCACCGGCACCCAGGACCCCGGTGCCCTCGGGCCCGCCCTGCTCCTTGCCGACGACGTCGTCACCACCCACCTGGCCACGCTGCGCCGACTCGCGCTCGTCCTCGAGGCCGGCCCCGTCCCCGGGCTCGTGGAGGCCGTCGGCCCGTACCCGCTCGGGCTCGCCCCGGCCCCGGCGCCGGGTGGGCAGACGGCCGACGGGCCCCTGCCCCCCACACTGGCCGAGCTCCACGCCGCCGCCGATCGGCTCGCCGCCGGCGATGAGCCTCAGGCCGGCCCGCAGGGCGCCACCCCCGTCCTGGAGCCGGCCGCCCTGGCGGTGCTCGACGCCCTGGCCTGGGGCCCGCCGATGGGGACCGTGCGCGAGGGTGGGCGGGTTCCCGGCGCCGCCGCGCTCATCGAGCGCGGCTGGCTCAACCGCACCAGCGACGGCTCCGGCACCACCCGTCTGCTCCTGCCCCGGCGCGTGGCCCTCGCCCTGCGCGGCGACCGGCTGCTGCGCCAGGCGCCCACCGCCCCGGACCCCGCGGTGCTGCCCGTCCAGGACCCCGCCTCCACCGCAGACCAGGCCTCGCGAGCGGCCGAGGAGACCGTGCGCCTCGTCACCCGCCTGCTGGATGAGTGGGGCCGCGAGGGAGGGCCGATCCTGCGCACGGGAGGCGTGGGCGTGCGCGCCCTGGCCAGGACCGCCGAGGCGCTCGGTGTGCACAGCGGGACCGCGGCCCGGGTCGTTGAGCTCGCCGCCGGCGCCGGCCTGCTGGGGCTCGACGAGGCAGGTGCCGCCTGGGTGCCCTCCACGCAGGCCTCGCACTGGCGGGCCGCCACCCTGCCCGAGCGGTGGGCTCCGCTGGCCGCCGCCTGGGCAGGCTCCACGCGCGTCCCCTGGCTCGTCGGCACCCGGGGCCAGGACGGTGCCCTGCGCGCCGTCCTGGGAGACGGGGTCGAGGCGCCCTGGGCGGGCGGCCTGCGCCGCCGCCTGCTCCTGCTGCTTGACCGCCTGCCGCAGGGCGCCGTCGCCGATCCCGTGTGGGTGGCTGACGCCCTCACCTGGTCCCGGCCCCGACGGCCCGTGCCCGAGGGCGCCGTCACCGGGCTGCTGGGCGAGGCCGAGTTCCTGGGGGTCACCGGGGGAAGAGCCTTGTCCCGCGCGGGCCGGATCCTCGCCCAGGACGTGCGGCAGGAGAGGCTGTGGACCGCCGACGGCGAGGCCGACCCCCGGCTGCTCGGTGCCCTGGAACGGGCCCTGGAGGAGGATCTGGCCGCCCCGGTCGGCGTCCTGCTGCTCCAGTCCGACCTCACCGCGGTCGTCCCCGGCCGTCCCGAGCCCGCCCTGGCGGCGCTGCTGGAGCGGGCCGGCGCCGTCGAGTCCCGCGGCAGCGCGCTCACCGTGCGCTTCACCGCGGAGTCGGTGCGCGGCGCCCTCGACGCCGGCTGGTGCGCCGACGAGCTGCGCCAGGAGCTGGAGCGCTGGGCCCCGGCGCCCCTGCCCACCGCCCTCACGGTCCTGATCGAGGACGTGGCCCGCCACCACGGCGCCGTGCGTGTGCGTGAGGTCGCCTCCGTGCTCAGGGTGCCCGACCCGGCGACCGCGGCCGGCCTCCTGGCCGAGACCCGGCTGAGGGGGCTGGGGCTCGACGAGGTCGCCCCGGGGGTGCTGCTCGCCACCGCGCCTGCGGGCCAGGTGCTGCGCGAGCTGCGCGCTGCGGGTCTGTCCCCGGTGCTGGAGGACGCGAACGGGCGCCTGCTGCTGGCGGGCGACGCCGTCACCGCCCGCCGTGGCGTGCCCACCGCCTCCCCGGCCCGGCCGGGTCCCGCTGGCTCCGCGCGCCGTGCTCGCCCCCGCGCCCGGGACCTGGCCGTGCTGGTGGGGCGCCTGCGCGCCGGGGAACGGGCGCGCCAGGACTCGGCGGCGGTGGGCGTCGCCACGGACCCGGTGCACGCTCTGGCGGTGATGCGCCAGGCCCAGGCCTCGCGCTCCCGGCTGCGTCTGCGCCTGGCTGGCCCTGACGGCGTGGTGAGCGAGCGCAGGGTGAGGGTGCTCGCCGTCGATGCGGGACGGGTGCGGCTGGCGGACCTGGATCGCGAGACCGAGCTGACGGTGGCCGTGCACCGCGTCGCCTCCGTGCAGGAGGGCTGAGGGGCGGGGCAGCCGGCGGCGGTGACCGCCCAGGCGCTGGCCCCTACACTGGCCGGGTGACTGACGTAATGACTGCGACGCCCGAGCTCGAGTCCGCCGACTCGCCGGCGAGCGCCACGACCCCCGTGCCCCGGGTTGAGCCCCTGGCTCCCGGCACGGCGGGCACCCTCAAGGACCCTGCGACCGCCAGCCTGCCCCGTCCTGGCTCCATGCCCACGCTCGCCCAGGCCACCGCTGCGGGCAAGGACCGGACCCTGACCTCCGACGACGCCATCGCCCTGGCCCGTGACTGCCTGGCCCAGGTCACCGAGCCCCTGAGCGTGGGCGAGTACCTGGCGGCCCTGCCTGAGGGGGAGAGGGTCATCACCCACCTGTTCGAGTGCAACCTCGCGGGCTACCGGGGCTGGCGCTGGGCGGTGACGCTGAGCCGCGTGCCGCGCTCGCGAACGGCGACGGTGTGCGAGATGGGGCTTCTGCCGGGGGAGGATGCGCTCCTGTCACCGACCTGGGTCCCGTGGGCGGACCGCCTTCAGCCCGGTGACATCAGCCGTTCGGACCGTCTGCCGCGCCGGGAGACTGACGAGCGCCTGGAGCCTGGGTGGGAGGCGACGGTCGACGGAGAGGGGGACCAGACCCCGCAGGGCCTCGTGCTGGCGGGCACCGACGCCCTCGACTTCGGCCGCGCCCGGGTCCTGAGCCCGCAGGGTGTCCAGCGCGCCGCCCAGCGCTGGTACGACGGTGACCACGGCCCGCAGGCGGAAGGCGTGCGCAAGGCTCATGCGACCTGCTCGACCTGCGGCTTCTTCATGCCGATGGCGGGGCCGATGCGCGCGGTCTTCGGCGTGTGCGCCAACGAGTGGGCAGCCGACGACGGCCGTGTGGTATCCCTCGACCACGGCTGTGGCGCGCACTCAGAGACGGACCTGCCGGACCAGGGGCCGGAGTGGCCGGTGACGCCCTCCCGCCTGGACGAGGCGGCGATGGAGCCGATCGGCACCGACGGCGTGTCCCTGCGAGACGGGGCCGGCGGGGCGCAGGCGGCGCAGGCCGTGGAGGCCGCCGCCGAGTGCGCTCCCGCCGAGCAGGCCGTGGAGCCCGCCGTCGAGCCGGCTGCTGAGCCCGCTTCCGCTCAGCCGGCTGTCGAGACCGCTCCTGCCCAGCCGCCCGCCAGGCCTGCGCGTCCCGCACGTCGGCTCAGCCGCAAGGCGGGGCAGGCTGCTGAGCCCGCCACAGCGCTGCCGGCCGGGACCTCGCAGCAGGACCGCCACGTCGCCGCCCTGGATGCCGTCGCCGACCTCACCGCCACCCTGGGGGACGCAGGCACCGGGCGCAGGCCGACCTCCACCGCCCTGGCCGCGCTCGAGGCCAGCCTGCCCCTGCGCGACTGAGTCCGGCCTGGGTGCGGACGCCGGTGTGACGAGCATCCTGCACGGCAGCCAGATCGCATGAGGGAGAATCGGGCAACGTGAGTGCAACAACCACGTCCCCCAGTCCCCAGAGCGCGCAGGCACCCACCAGCGCGATCGACCGTTTCTTCCACATCACCGAGCGCGGTTCCACCATCGCCCGTGAGGTCCGTGGCGGCTTCGTCACCTTCTTTGCGATGGCGTACATCCTCGTGCTCAACCCGCTCATCCTCTCGGCTACGAGCGACGTCTCCTCGACGGCGATCGCCTCCGGCACCGCCGCCGTCGCCGGCATCATGACGATCCTCATGGGTCTGGTCGCCAACTTCCCGATGGGCATGGCGGCCGGCCTGGGCATCAACGCCATGGTCGCCTACACGCTCGTCGGCATGAACGGCATGACCTACGCCGACGCCATGGGCCTCATCATCATCGAGGGTGTCATCATCCTCGTCCTGGTGCTCACGGGCTTCCGCGAGGCGGTCTTCAAGGCCGTCCCCGCCTACCTCAAGACCGCCATCAGCGTCGGCATCGGCCTGTTCATCGCGCTCATCGGCCTCATCAACGCCAAGGTCGTCGGCCCCGGCGGCACCCCGCTCGAGCTCGGCCTGGGCGGCAGCCTCCAGGGCTGGCCGGTGCTCGTCTTCCTCTTCGGGCTGTTCCTCATCGTCGTGCTCTACGTCCGCCAGGTCAAGGGCGCGATCCTCATCGGCATCCTGTGCTCCACCGTCGTCGCCGTCGTCATCGAGGCCGTCGCGCACCTGGGCGCCTACCACGCCGAGGACAACCCGACCGGCTGGTCCCTGTCGGTGCCTGCCCTGAGCGGCTCGCCGCTGTCCCTGCCGGACTTCTCCACCTTCTTCCAGTTCAGCATCCTGGGCTCCATCGAGAAGGTCGGCATCGTCTCCGTCGTCCTGCTCGTCTTCTCCCTCATGCTCGCGGACTTCTTCGACACGATGGGCACGATGGTCGCCGTCGGCTCCGAGGCCGGGCTCCTGGACGAGCAGGGCAACCCGCCGCGCACGCGTGAGATCCTGGTCATCGACTCCCTGTCCGCGGTGGCCGGTGGCGTCGGCGGCGTGTCCTCCAACACCTCCTACGTCGAGTCCGCCTCGGGCGTCGGCGAGGGTGCCCGCACGGGCCTGGCGTCCGTCGTCACGGGCGTGCTCTTCCTGGCCTCGATGTTCCTCGCCCCGCTGGTGACGATGGTGCCCTACGAGGCGGCGACCCCCGCCCTGGTCATCGTCGGCTTCCTCATGATGATGCAGGTGACGGAGATCGACTGGAAGCGCCCGGAGATCGCCCTGCCGGCCTTCATCACGATCATCATGATGCCCTTCTCCTACTCCATCACGAACGGCATCGGGGCCGGCTTCATCGCCTTCCTCATCGTCCAGATCGCGCGCGGCAAGGTCAAGGAGGTCCACTTGCTCATGTGGCTCACCTCGATCCTGTTCGTCGTGTACTTCACGCTCCAGCCGATCAAGGCGATTCTCGGCATCGGCTGACGCCCACCGAGTCGGCTGACCCACACTGCGCTGCGAGGCGGAGGCCCCATCGGGCCTCCGCCTCGCAGCCATCGGGGCGTAGGATCCTCGCAACCGCCCGGACGGTCGTTTGCCGGACGGTCACGCCGCACCGACCCACCCAACCCACACGCAACCAGAGGCATCCGTCACCCGTGTCCGCCCTGTCCAGCACCTTCGCCTCCCTGAGGCTCCACAACTACCGGATCTGGTTCCTGGCGGCCCTGGTCGCCAACACGGGCACCTGGATGCAGCGCGTCGCCCAGGACTGGCTGGTGCTGCGCGTGCTCACTGACGACTCCGCCTCCGCCACCGGCCTGACGACGGCTCTGCAGTTCCTTCCGGCCATGCTCCTGTCGGTCCACGCCGGGCTCGTCGCCGACCGCGTGGACCAGCGCCGCCTGCTCGTCGTCACCCAGGGCTTCATGGGTCTGGTCTCCCTGCTGCTCGGCATCGACGTCGTCCTCGGGCACGCCGCGCTGTGGCACGTCTACCTCGCCGCGGCCCTGTCCGGCATCGGAGCCGCCTACGACGCCCCGGCCCGCCAGATCTTCGTCGCCCGGATGGTGCCTACGAGCCTGCTGTCCAACGCGGTCGGGCTCAACTCCGCCTCCTTCAACGCGGCCCGCCTGCTCGGGCCCGCGGTCAGCGGCGTCGCCGTCGCCTGGGTGGGTCCCGGCTGGGTCTTCGTCCTCAACGCCGCGAGCTTCCTCGTGCCTGCCGCGGTCCTGCTGCTCATGCGGGTGCCCGAGCTCTACGACGTGCCCCGCGTCGCACGCGCCAGGGGACAGCTGCGCGAGGGTCTGGCCTACGTGCGCTCACGCAGCGACATCCTCGTCATCGTCGTCGTCATCTCCATCGTGTCGATGCTCACCCTCAACTACCAGGTGACGATGGCTGCCATGGTGCGCAGCGCCTTCGACCTGGAGTCCGACGCCTACGGCAACGTCTCCTCCGTCTTCGCCATCGGCTCCCTCGGCGGGGCCCTGTGGGCCGCGCGCCGCAAGGCCCCACGGGTGCGCACGCTCGTCGTCGCCTCCTTCCTGCTGGGTGTGTCGAGCCTGGTCATGGCGGCGATGCCCACCTACCCCCTCTTCGCACTGTCCACGGTCCCTGTGGGGCTGTGCATGCTCACCGTCCTCACCAGCGCCAACCAGACCGTCCAGCTCACCACGGAGCCCTCGGTGCGTGGGCGCGTCATGAGCATCTACATGCTCTTCTTCCTGGGGACCACGCCGATCGGCTCTCCGCTCATCGGGTGGGTCTCGGACCAGTGGGACCCCCGGACGGCGATTGCCGTCGGAGGTCTCGCAGCCGTCCTCGTCTCCGTCCTGGCGGGGCTGTGGGCCAGACGGCACTGGCGGGTCGCCGTGGCCTACTCCTCCTCGCGGCCCTTCCTGTCCACCGTCGGGCCGCGTGAGCGGGCCCGGCAGGACGGGCCTGAGACCGCGATGGACGAGGCGGCGCCCCGCCAGACCGCGTCCGGGGAGCCGCCGCGAACAGAGGACGACGGCGACTCCCCTGCCCCCTGACTGACCGGCCGATATCCTGCAAGGAGCGGCTGACGCCCCAAGGCCCGCCTGCCGTCCGCGCCCGGGACGGCACGGGCCACTTCCCCGAGGAGGACCTGACTATGAGCGAGCTCATCGACACCACCGAGATGTACCTCAAGACGGTCTACGAGCTGGAGGAGGACGGCGTCCTGCCGCTGCGTGCACGCATTGTGGAGCGCCTGGGCCACTCCGGCCCGACGGTCTCCCAGACGGTCGGGCGCATGGAGCGTGACGGGCTCATCCGGGTCGCCGACGACCGTTCCCTCGAGCTGACCGACGAGGGCCGGCGCGTGGCCACCGAGGTGATCCGAAAGCACCGCCTTGCCGAAAGGCTGCTTCTGGACGTCATCGGGCTGGACCCGCGTCTCATCCACGAGGAGGCATGCCGCTGGGAGCATGTCATGAGTGAGCAGGTCGAGGACCGGCTCGCCGTCATCCTCGGCGACGTCACCACCGACCCCTTCGGCAACCCGGTGCCGGCCCGCGCCGTCGGCCACCCGCACCCCGACGCCGAGGACCTGTCAGCGGACCGGGCGGTGCGTGAGGGCGACGCCGAGGGGCTGGTGCGTCGCATCGGCGAGCCGATCCAGGCGGACGCCGGGCTCATCGCCGGGCTCATCGACGCCGGCATCGTCCAGGGGGCCCGGGTGCGGCTGCGGCGGGTCAGCGGTGGCGTGCGCATCGTCTCCGACTCCGAGGACCCCATCGTCCTGCCCAACGACTTCGCCCGGCACCTGTTCCTCGTTCGCTGAGCGCGCGACCTGGCTCGAGCCCGGCGCGACCAGAGCGGGCGCGGGGCTCTTGGGGCGGGCGCGGCGGCGGCGCTCAGGGCGGGCATGGGTGTAACGGGCGTCACGAGGATGAGTGCGATCTCTCCGTGACGCGGTCAGCCCGGTCCGGTAGCGTCTACGGCGGACACCTCCTAGAGGGGTCCCTCGGCCCGAGGCTCAATCCTGCCGCTCGGTCCGGGGTCAGTAACGCAGGCAGGAACGGGGGAACCACTTGTGGTTCCGGTGTTGTCCGGGACCTTGGGGTGAAGCCCACTGCGGTGGGCCGGGCGTCTCCAGCTCGAACCCGACAGCTCACCCCGTCGGCACCACAGGAGAAGAACTGGCATATGACCACACGTTCCGCGGCCCGTCACCGCAAGGCCTCACGTCCGCTGACGCCGTTGTCGGGCGTCGCCCCCTCCACCCGTCGTGGCCTTGCCGTCGCCGCCTCCTCCGGCCTGGCGCTGACCATGCTCGCCTCTGGTGCGAACGCCGCCTCTGGTGGCGAGGTGGCGCAGTCGGCGGGCTCCTTGGACGCCCCGCTGGGCACGATCACGGCTGAGGCGCGCACGGCGGTCACCACCAACGCGCCCATCACTGTTGCGGCTGGAGCGCAGGAGGTTGCCTCCGACGCCGCCGTGGAGGTGGAAGGCGCGGGGCAGACAGCCGCCGACCCTGCTGAGGCGCAGCCCGCCGATGCCGCTGCCTCCGAGCAGCCTGCTGCTGCCTCCGCTGCAGCAGGTTCCGCCGCACCCGCTGCTGCCAGTTCCTCCGGCATCGCCGCCACGGCCATGCAGTACGTCGGCTCTGCCTACGTCTACGGAGCCGCTGGACCCTCCGCCTTCGACTGCTCCGGCCTCGTGTCCTACGTCTACGGTCTGCACGGCATCAGCGTGCCGCGCACCGCGAGCGGCATTGGCGGTGCCGGTACTGCCGTCTCCGCCGCCGAGGCCCAGCCTGGCGACGTCCTGTGGTGGCCCGGTCACGTGGCCATCTACGCCGGCGGCGGCATGATGGTCTCCGCCAACAACGAGTCCGTTGGCGTGGTGTACGAGGCGGTCGACCCTGGCGCGACCTACCTCCGCTTCTGAGGCCACGTCCCATCTGTCATGCGGTGTCCCCCTCCGGCAGGAGGGGGACACCGTTGCGTCCTGGCGGGTGTGGGGCCCTGAAGAACTCGGTGTGCTCGCCACCACTGTCACTTGTGTGGGATCCATAACCACGGCGTGACTGGGTCGTGGGTTCTCGGGTAACGTCTCCAACGGCTCCGGCGTTGACTGGTGCCATCACTGGAGCGGTGCTCAGTCCTGCCGCCCGCTCCGGTGGCTCCCAGAACGCGGCAGGAACGGGGGAACCACTTGTGGTTCCGGTGTTGTCCGGGACCTTGGGGTGAAGCCCACTGCGGTGGGCCGGGCGTCTCCAGCTCGAACCCGACAGCTCACCCCGTCGGCACCACAGGAGAAGAACTGGCATATGACCACACGTTCCGCGGCCCGTCACCGCAAGGCCTCACGTCCGCTGACGCCGTTGTCGGGCGTCGCCCCCTCCACCCGTCGTGGCCTTGCCGTCGCCGCCTCCTCCGGCCTGGCGCTGACCATGCTCGCCTCTGGTGCGAACGCCGCCTCTGGTGGCGAGGTGGCGCAGTCGGCGGGCTCCTTGGACGCCCCGCTGGGCACGATCACGGCTGAGGCGCGCACGGCGGTCACCACCAACGCGCCCATCACTGTTGCGGCTGGAGCGCAGGAGGTTGCCTCCGACGCCGCCGTGGAGGTGGA